>JAHDWY010000216.1 GCA_023384315.1 Candidatus Hydrogenedentota bacterium
ATTCCGGGAAGCGTTGGAAGGTTCGCCATCGCCAAAACCCGCTTCTCCAACTGGTCCAGCGTCAACTGCAACGGCGTACCCCTCCGAATCGATTACGCGTCATCACTTTACCACGATTCGCGCCGAGATGACATAAATATCGATATACAGTACAGCGTTCAACGGCGGCCACGGCGGTGACGTATTCGCTCCGGCGGATCATGGGGAAGAGGGGGGGAGCATGGCACGAAGCCGATTCTCCATGGTTTGCTTCAGTTCGAGTGCCAACGGATCGTTGACCCCCGTGAATCGAGCGTCCAAGGCTTCGAGGCGCGCCTTTATGCGATCCGCATTGGCGCCGCTTCCCTCGATGGCAACGTTGTCCACTCCCGCCGACGCGAGCCGGTCGATGAGGGCTTGCGTCAACTCCAGGCCCGGCGGGCACAACACGGCTCCGGACGGGTTCGTTACGGCGCGCGCAACGACCTGACCTGCCTCAAGTTGCCCCACTGGAACAAGATACACGATAGCTCACTCCCTGCAAATCGGACGGATTGTACGCGGAAACAGTCCATTAGTCAAAAATGAAACTTCCCGAGTTTCGTACGCTTGAACGTTTTTCAGTGCGCCCCGTTTTCTTCCTTCGGTCTTATCGCGGTGGCTCTCGCTACCCTATCGCCAAGAACGGGTTTATCTCTGCCTGGCCGCAAAAGTAACGGCCAATAAACGGGGCTGGCAGGCAGTATAAGCAGGTGGACCCCTCCGCCTAAACTCCATCCATTGCCTATCGGTTAACCCTCGTTAACGGGTTTGCACGGATTTTGCGGTGAAGCTAAGATGATGACTCTCCGGCGCGTTCTCCCGGCCGCTTCCCGTGGATCGGCGCGTCTCCGCGCAGGTATGTTTTCCATGTCCTTGATTTTTCGGGTATGCGTCTATTCGGGGGCGTGAAGGAGGTTGCATTGAATCTACTCGGAATTGTCGCGGCCATCGGCGCCATTGTCACTGGCTCCTCCACCGTTTCTGGGGTGGTGGTAAGCCCTGGGGGCCAGCCCGTTTCCGGCGCCAGCGTGTTTGTCGAACCCGGTCTTGCCGGCGCCTTGACGCACAGCCAAACGGATCAGAGCGGCGCGTTCGTTTTCGCCGACGTGCCGCCCGGCCTGATCGGGATCTTTGCCACGGCGGATGGCTACGGGTTCAGCGGGTTGAGCCAGAAGATACCCGTTGGAGACAACGTTTCCGGCCTCTCCATCGCGTTGTACCCGCCGGGCGAGATTGCGGGCAAAGTCGTGGACGCGAAGGGCGATCCGGTTTCGGGGGCGCGAATTACCCGCTTCGGCATTATGGGTTCGCCCCCAGTCGGAATTCCTTTGTCAAAACTTACGGAATTCGGCTTCGAGGAGCCAGTTACTGACAAAAGCGGTAGCTTTACCGTTTCGCGGCTACCCCAAGGCGCTACTCTGACCCTGAAAGTGGGCCATCCCGAATTTGCTCAGTCGGGCGTAGGGGATATCGCCGCAGGCGATCGCAACGTTCGCGTCCAGTTGAGTCCAGGCGTTACCGTGAGAGGTACCGTTCTGTCGCGCGACGGCAGCCAGCCTGTTGCCAACGCATCCATTATCATCGGGAATGCGTCGCCCCCTCATGATACGGCCATTGCGAGAACCGATCTCACAGGAGAGTTTGCTATCCGCCTCAATCCCGGGTACTACCTGTACCAGGCTGCAGGTATGGAACTGCGCAGCCCGGGTTGGGAAAAGCTGACGGTGTCGGGTCGCGAGCCATCCCAGCGCGTAACCCTGCGAGTCGCAGGTACGACAACCTTGACTGGCGAAGTGCGTGATGCGGTATCGGGAAATCCCATTAGCGGTGCGCGGCTCGAACTTTCGGCCTTTGGCAGTCCCGCAGAATCGGTTGTCACGGGCCCTTCCGGTACGTATCAGTTCACGGGAGTGGAGGGGGAGAACCAGATCCGGTTGCAGTCAGTTCCCGGCTATGTCCCGCCCGAAAAACCCTACCTGACCATTCAAGACGCCAAGCAAGGGGTAAGCGTCGCCATTCCAACGTTCTGGCTGAGGCCTCTTCCGTCGCATCGCGTCCAGGTATTGGATGACGCGGATCGGCCCATGCCGGGAGCCATCCTTCGCTTGATTCGGCCGCTTCAATACGCCGTCCACACAACGGATGCGGAAGGCTATGCGAAACTCGACATCGTGTCTGCGCCAGAAGACGGCACAATTGTCGGTTTGGCCGAACATCCCACACGTCCGCTGGTGGCGCTGTTTACCATTCCCAACTCCGCTGCGGATACGGCGCGAGTGAAACTCTTCCCGGCTGGCACGGTGACCGGAGCCGTCGTGGACCAGAAAGGGAAACCCATTGAAGGCGCGGTCATCGGCGGTCTCTACCAGGGCGAGGGCGACCAGGAGCCGGTGCAGCTTTGGCGGACGATCTCCGGAACGGACGGTGCGTTCCGGTGGGGTGGAGTCGTCCCGTACGTGCCTATGGCCTGTCTCGCGGCCACGGGCCCCGATGGGTTCGGCCGGTCAATGGCGTTTAACGCTTCGCCCGGGAATACCGAGAACGTCGGTAATGTGGTGATCGCGGACGCCGAGCGTGCGCGAAAGAATCAGGGCCTGTCGATCGCGGGCCGGCAACTGGACCTCACGGAGTACCCGGTTCTTTCGGGATCGTTGCCCACGGGCGGAAGACCAGTTCTTATCCTGCACGCCACCGTTGGGGAAGCGCAGCTCTACCATCAGGCTTTAAGCAGCGTCAAAGCTACACTGGACGGTCTCAACATTGATGCAGTCCTCGCCGTTGACGGGCCGGCCACGTTCCAAAGTGGGCGCGTTCCTGTAGTACAAGGAACCGCGCCGGGCGCGGCACAGACCTACCTCATCAGCAGCAGCGGAACCGTGATTCTGGAGACGTGGGGTCTGCCACAGATTGCGGCCCTGTTAAGAACGGTCGCCGGAGAGTAGACCGGCAATGCGTACTACCCGAGTCGTCCGATTTATGTTCATGTGTTTCCTCGCAGTACAAACGGTTTCCGCCTACGACATCTCCGTGTGGGTCGTCGACCTCAACGGACAGGCGGTGCCGGATGCGCGCGTCTGGTTATCCCAGGACCGGATCCCAAAACATCTGACGACTGACGAAACGGGACGATGTACCTTTACCGGGGTCGGAATCGGCCCTGTGCAAATCGTGGCGTGGAAGGACGGACACGCGGTTGGCGGCCGGGACGCGCGGGTCGTGGGATCGGCGGAGATTGCCATCGCCCTGGGCCACCCCGGCACCCTCGCCGTCCAACTCATCAGCCGTGGCCGCAATCCCAACACGGGCGAGGAACTGAAACCGGAACCGGTGGAAGGCGCCCGGGTGGAGGCGATGCTCGTAAACAACGCATTTACTGTCGCGGTGGACGATCTCGTCGAACACGGATTTCCGTCTGCGCGAAGCGATGCCGAAGGGCGCCTGGTACTCGATTACCTGCCCGACGGGGGCCATGTCGCATTTCGCGTGAGCCATCGCCTGTTTTGTGACAAGTACGTGAATTATCCCGTCGGCCAGCGCGAGATTGTCGTGCAGATGTTCGAAGGCATCGTGCTTCGCGGGCGCGTTACCAACGAGCAGGGTGAAGGCGTCGAACATGCGCGCGTGTCCATTTTCCGTACCAACGACAACGACACAACCCTCCGCGAATTTGAAGAGGCCACGACGGGACCGGATGGCTTCTACCGGTCCATGCTTCCCCCCGGCGAATACCATGTCACCGCCAAGCATCCGGATTACGCGACCGCGGAGCCTGTCTCCGGTTCCCTTCGCCCTCAAGATTTCGATGCCACCTGCGACTTGATCTTGCCGACGGCCTTCAACCTTACCGGGCGTGTGGTGGGATCGGACGACGAACCAGTGGGCGGCGTTCGCATTCAATACGTGGTGAACGAGGTCGTGTACGAAGAAACGCTAACGAACAATGCAGGAGATTTCACCCTCAACGTGGCGCCCGGCGATGGCCGCATCCACGTCGAAGCGCCCGAGGGATACATGACCGACCGGGGAACCGATATCGACGTGCAGATGGGCCAGGCGGACGTCGCCATCGAGGAAGCGATTCGTCTTCAGGTGTTGCCCGAAATCTCGGGCGTGGTGAGGGACGAGCACGGCGAACCCGTGCCCATGGCCTTCATCTCAACCATGGGATACGATCCGCCCCAGTTTGCAATTACGAGCCACGAGGGCCGGTTCTGGATGCAGCTACCGGCGGTGCCGGAAAACGCAGTGGCCCTGCTGCGTTTCGAGCATCCGCGCCGCTACATGCGCGCGGATGTTATCGTGCCGCTTAAAGACGTGGAACCGATCAAGGTGGGACTCATGCCGTTTGAGCCCGATCTTGCCCCTTGCGATCCCCAGTATGTTCAGAACAAGGCGCTGGACGCCCTGCGTGGAAAGGAAGCGCCACCCATCGAAGGCGACCTTTGGTTTAACGTCCCCTTTGACACGGATGGGGAGCCGATTGCGCCGACCCTGCAATCGCTCCGGGGCAAGGTCGTCGTGCTCGCATTTTGGGGGGGATTCGATCGGAGTGGGGAAGGACTCGCGCACATTCGTGGCCTGCGCACGCTCTATCCCATCATCCAGGAAATGGAGGATGTCGCGCTCGTTGGGATTCACGACACCGGCACCGATGAAGTCGAGCTTCAGCAGTACGTTCGCGATCTGGAAATCCCCTACCCCGTTTGCCGCGATGAGGATGCGAAAACGTACGACCGGTACGACATCACATCCGTTCCCCAGATCGTCTTAATCGACAAGAAAGGCGTCCTTCGATTCTACGATGTCGACGGACGCCTGCTCGAATTGATTAAGAGTCTACGGCGCGAAGCGCCGTAAGATGGGTTAGACGGAAATTTGCGCGGCCCTGCGTTGCAACGTGGACTTCTTGCGCGCGGCGGCATTCGCGTGAATGACGCCCTTGCTGGCGGCCTTGTCAATCTCCACCAAGGCCACGGGAAGCGTCTTCTTGATCTCCTCCGGGTTCTTGGCGTCGATGGCCGCGGCAGCAGCCTTGATGCACGTCTTCATCTTTGACTTTACAGCCATATTACGTTGGCGGTCCCGCTCGTTCGTGAGGTCGCGGGCTTTCGCCGTCTTGGTGTTCGGCATGCCTGAAAATCTCCACTAAATGGTAAAAACAGCCCTTAAACAGCACCGGACTGTACCAGAAACTCGGCTCCCCGTTCAAATCGGCCGTCCAGGAGTCTTGCGCGGATTGGGATCGGGTAGTAAGCTGAGACTAACGGCCGGGTTTCGGAACCTGGCGGAAAGGGGGCCGTATGTTTACCAACAGCAACATTCTGGTGCCAACGGACTTCTCGCCCTATGCCCGGTTCGCCAATACCTACGCCTTGGCCATCGCCCGGAACTACGGCGGCACCGTCCATTTCGTGCATGTGCTCGACGCAAACGTCGTGTCCGGAGTCCGGGGACACGGCATGTGGCTCAACCCTTCCGACGCGGAAACCTTGCTGGATTCCATGCGGGAGCACGCTTCGAGCCGTCTCACCACCTTGGCAGAGGAGGCGGAAGGCCAAGGGGTCCGTTCAGAGCAGCACATCGTCGTTGGTAACGCCCCGCAGGAGATCCTGCGTCTTGCATTGGACAAGCAGTGCACGCTGATCGTGATTGCCACGCACGGACGTTCGGGGTTCGATCACGTCGTTTTTGGCAGTGTCGCCGAGAGGGTCGTGCGCCAATCGCCGGTGCCGGTTCTTGCCATCAAGCACCCGGAACACGACTTCGTTGAAGCGAGCGACCTGTCGCTCCGCATCCGGCACGTCCTGTTTCCTACGGACTTCTCCGACTTCTCTGAGAAAGGACTGCCTTTTGCCATTTCTTTCTGCCGCGAGTTTTCCGCAAAGCTGTCGTTGTTACACGCCACGGAGATTCCCATCGTGTTGCCCGAATTCATGCCGGATTCCGTCGTATCGGTCGGGCCGGAAATGGAGCAGGCGGCGCGTGGGACGCTGGAAGAGAAGAAGGCCGGAATTCCTAATCTCGATGTGGACGCCGTCTCTGTGACCGGGGTGCCGCATAGCGAGATCTGCCGCTTCGCGGAGGAGCATGGGGTGGATCTGATCGTAATGCCTACGCACGGCCGTTCGGGGTTCGGGCACGTGTTATTTGGAAGCGTGGCGGAGAAGGTGGTGCGGCTGGCGCGGTGCCCCGTGTTGACCATCCGGCCGGACGGGGATGGGTCCGCTTTCGAGCGGTGAGCAGGACGGAATTCTCCATCGCCGGGCGACCCCCAAAAATGTTCGCCTGGCAGACACTCTTCCCCCGCTATCGAATCGCGCGGTATCCCGACCCTAGTTCAAGCGGTTCTGGGCGCGGTACGATTCGATAGCCTGTTCGATGTCTCCGGGGCGGAGTTTCCCTTTGGCGACCAAGCCCCCGTCCGTGTCATAGATGATGAAACGATTGCAGCCGTGCTCCACGGCGTCGCACATCACGCGGCCCGCCAGATCTTCCAGCAACTCCCGTCGCTGATCCTGATCCGCCGCGTTCCACGACCGGCTCTCTTTCGGGGACAAGGTATACTGCCACGGCTCCGAACGAATAGGACGACGTTCGAACATTCGCGACCTCCCATCAGGTACTTCAATCGCGATTGCCGGGACAATTCCCGCAAGCGTTGCCGCCGTTGCACCTTCGACCCAGCCCGGCAGGGCAAGCGATCCGGCTGGCAAGGCACCCGCATTATAACATGCCCCTGGCAAAATCCAAGTTTGGCGCGGGGGGCGGATCTTGTCTTATAGGTCCTATTCGTCCTATAAGTCCTATCACTCTCCGGAATAGGACTTATAGGACGAATTGAACCAATAGGACGTTTCCGCAAGTTGATGGCAGGCTGGATAATCTCCAGGCTCGTGGCGATGAATCGATGCGACTGGAAAAGGACGAACCCAATGATGAGAGCCACATCGTGTGCGGTTTCAGCGGCTCTATGCTTGCTGATCTGCGGCTGTGTCTCGCTGAAGGATCACCAGACGGGACGCGAATCTCGGGTGGCCGCCATCGAACAGTGGGAGTCGCACCGGCAACCCATCCCCGCTGACACCGAACTGAGGAAACACGTCAAGATACGCTCGGAACTGCTGAGCGCGTTCTGGGGCCGCGATATGTTCCTCGAAGCGGCGGTCATCGTGCCACCCGGTCACGATCCGGGCGAGCGCCTGCCGGTCTGCTTTTTCATTCACGGGTTCACCAATTGGGAGCTATGGGCGTTTCATCTGAGCGATGGGTTGATCGAGAACCTCAACGACCAGAGCGAAGACTATCCCCGTATGATCTACGTTTTTCCGAACGCACAGTTCGGGTTGGGTC
>JAHDWY010000217.1:0-4017 GCA_023384315.1 Candidatus Hydrogenedentota bacterium
GTTTTCGGTGCAAAGGGCATAGCCAAACTCATCACGCGCCGCAAAGGGCCTTCTGCGGGCAGCCTGCGCAGCAGACTCGACTTCTCCGGCGGCACGAAACGCAGCTCCGGACCGTAGGTTACGTCCATGTTGATGAGATGTGCTCCGACCGATTCGGATAATCGATGGCCGTCACCGTGGGAGGATTTACATACGCCTTCGACGTTGGCGTACTCCTCGCCCTTGTATTTCGCGAGCAGGTCCGGCGCGCTGGCATAGTCGCCCGCGGCCAGTACGACGCCGTACCGCGCGCGGTAGACCGTGCCGTTTGCCTCGACCCCGACGACGGCGCCCTCTTCCTGCACGAGCTTCGTCACCGGCGCATTGAACAGGATGCGGCCACGGTGCTTGATGAGGTGCCGTTGCAGCGTGAGCACGTAGGCCCGCGCTCCGGGGACCACATTGTGCATGCGCGGGGCTCGGTTCGGTGGTTCCGGCGTGGGGCCATGGAACGAGAGACCCAGGCGCATGAGCCACTCGAGCGTGGCCGGGGCTTCCCGCACGAGCATAGTGCGGAGTTCGTTGTTGTTGCGGGATTCCAAATCTTCCGGCGCGAACTTGCCGATATCTACCAGGTGATCGGCAATGGCGTCGGAAACACCGGCCGCTTTCTGGATGGGGGATTGGCTGGCCGTAAACGATCCGACCGCGAGCGCTGTGCTTCCGCCGGGCTCCGCCTGCTTTTCGAGGACCAGTACTTCAGCGCCGAGTTCCGCCGCGCTGGCGGCCGCGGCGAGTCCGCTGCCTCCGGCGCCAACCACGATGATGTCGTACGTGGGAATGATCGACTCCTGGCTCATGGTGCTCCTTTCGCATTCGCTGAAATACACCAGGCACCCGCGCAGTCTATGGTCTTGAAGCCGATCCTTCAACCTTCGCCCCCGGCGTGGTATCGTGGGGGGGCTATGAGCATGAACCTGGTACTTCGAAGCATCCCTTTAGTGTGCCTCCTGGTGCCCCTCCACGCGCACCTCTCGGAGGCCGCTGTCATCGAGGGCGAGCCGTGGAATCGCCACACCATCGACGCGTCTTCCCAAGGCGCGGATGGCACGCGCCTCGCCGATGCCAACGGTGACGGCCATCCGGACATCGTCACCGGCTGGGAGGAGGGTGGCCGGATTCGCGCCTATCTCAACCCGGGACCGGAGAAAGTGAAGGACCCTTGGCCAGGCGTCACGATCGGTACGGTGGCGAGCCCGGAGGATGCGGTATTCGTCGATCTCGATGGGGACGGCGCCCTGGATGTTGTGAGCAGTTGCGAAGGGCAAACGAAGACCGTCTTCGTCCACTGGGCGCCGGCCGATGCGGATTCCTATTTGGACCCAAGCGCGTGGACCACGGAAATCCTCCCCGCAAGCGAATCGCTCCAGCGTTGGATGTTTTGTTTGCCGGTGCAAGTGGACGGACTTCGGGGAGTCGATCTGGTTGTGGGCTCCAAGAACGAGGGTGCCGCAGTCGGTTGGTTTGAGTCGCCCGAGAAATCCCGTGAACTTGATGCATGGGCGTGGCATCCACTCCAACACGCGGGATGGATCATGTCGCTGATCCCCGTGGATATGGATGGCGACGGCGACGAGGATATTCTCGTCTCCGACCGGCGAGGAGATCGGCGCGGCGTGTATTGGCTGGAGCGCCCCGAGGGCGGTGACGCGGAGTGGGCCCGTCGCGATGTGGGCGGCGGGAATCACGAGATCATGTTTATCACCGCCGTACCCGCGGCATCCGGCGGGATTGGTACCGTGTGCGCCTCGGTCTCCGGCAAGTACCTTCTGAAGCTCGACCGCGAGAACGATCATACGGATGACTGGTCGGAAACACAGATACCCTTCCCCGAGCAAACCGGCACCGGCAAAGCGGTCGAAGTGGGCGACATCGATCTCGATGGAATCGACGATCTCGTGCTTTCCTGCGAGAACGCGGAGGACGCACATGGCGTCTTCTGGTTGTCCGGGCCGGAATCCATGGAAGCTCATGCCATCAGCGGCCTGGTGGGCACGAAGTACGACCTTGTCGTACTCCACGACATGGATGCCGACGGCGATCTCGACGTGCTCACCTGCGAAGAACGCGAGAACCTCGGCGTTATCTGGTACGAGAACCCCGCGCGTTGATGCAACGCTCCCGCTTCTTTACACTGCACTTCGGATTATCAGATGTCTCAACTCACGAGGGTTTGACCCATGCAATCGTCTCGCTTCATTCCCGGATTGATCGCTCTCGTCTTGCTCATCACTTTGGCTCAAGCCGGAGCCCTTGACATTGGCGCGACCGCCGGGCCTGTCGCATTCGAAACACTCGACGCCCATCCCCGCACCATGAACAACTATGATGAGCGCGTCGGGACCGTCGTTACCTTTCTTTCGTCCCGGTGCGAGCGCACGGACAAGCTGATTCAAGACATCAGCGCGTTGTATGAAAAGTACCGCTATCGCGAGATACTTTTTGTGGGCGTGTCGTCAAACCCCGCGGAATCCGGCGACGAACTGCGCACGTACACGCAGAATAATGGTCTCCGCTTTCCGATCCATCGAGACCCTTCTGGAGCGGTCGCAAAACAGTTCGGCGCGACGGTCACGCCGGAATTCTTCCTGCTCGACGATTCCGGCACGCTGGTGTACCACGGCGACCTGAACGGCGCTGCGTATGAACCAGGCCTCGAAGCGGCGATTCAGGCGCTTCTCGAAAAGAAGTCCGTGGGCAACCCGGCTACACCCGTCGCGGGAACCCCTATCGATCAACCGGGCCCCGCGCGGGAGATCCCCGATCCGTACGGAACAATCTCGTTCTCCTCGGAACTGATCTTCACCAAGATCCCCGACGTGGCGGTCCACCATTGCTCGACCGTTGCGGAGGCGCCCAACGGCGACATCCTCTGCCTGTGGTACGCCGGAAGTTACGAGTCCGCGGACGATCAAGCCCTGTATCTGTCACGCCAGACTCCCGGCGATCGAAACTGGACCGCGCCGGAACGCATCCTCTGGAATCCGGCGCAGCCCCCGGGAAACGCGGTTATCTTTCGCGGCCCCGATGACCGCATGTGGATCGTGTGGGGGCGAATGGAAGGCACCCGTCCGGTGCGGCGCGGCGCGGGCTGGGGACAATGCCGGCTCATGGCGCGCACGTCCGACGACAACGGCCACACGTGGTCCGAAGACATGGAGGTCCCGGACAGCTTCGGCTGGTTGCCGCGCAACGTGCCCCTCACGCTGGACAACGGAACCCTGGCGCTGCCGATCAGCGGCGAGGCGGAAGACCGATACGGTTCGTTTCTCCTCTACCTGCAGGAGGATGGTAAGTCGTGGAAGCCGGGCGGATTCATTCGTGGAGGCGGCGGGCAGCCGACGGTCATTCAGCGCGACAACGGCGACTTGCTCTGCCTCATGCGCGATCAGCCGCGGATTCCCATGAGCATCTCCACCGACCGCGGCTTTACGTGGTCCGATCCCGTGAAAACGGAACTGAAGAATCCCGACTCCGGCATCGCCATGACCAAACTCGCCAGCGGGCGCGTACTGGTTGTGTTCAACGACACCGACCAGTCGGACCGGACACCCCTGTCGTTGATCCAATCCTACGACGACGGCGAAACATGGAAGGACATCCGCGTGCTCGAGCAAGACTGGGGCGAGTTCTCCTACCCCAGCATTATCCAGGCATCCGACGGCACGGTTCACGTGACCTATACCTACCGCCGGTACTCGATTAAACACGTGGCCTTCGACGAAGGCTGGCTCACGCACCTGGAACGGCCGAACTGATCTTACGAGTGCATGCAATTCCGGGATCGAGCTGGCTTCCGAAGATGTATAATACGAGAGAGTTTGGAGGACACTGCCATGTCAAGCGTCAAGGATAGGATGACGGAAGTCATTCGCGCACAGCCGGAAGACGCGAGCTATGAAGATATCATGCGGGAGCTTGCTTTCGATCGCATGATCGGACGCGGCCTTGAGGATTCCCGTAGTGGACGCACAATAG
>JAHDWY010000217.1:4027-4679 GCA_023384315.1 Candidatus Hydrogenedentota bacterium
ATAGCAAACGACGAGATGGGACGCCGGATCCGCAAATGGCGGAAATAAGGTGGACCGAGGAATCCGTCGTCTGGTTGCGCGACATACACGACTACATTTCCAGAGACAACCCAATCGCGGCCAATGAAGTCGTATCAGGAATCTTCGACCGAGCCCAAGGACTTGTTCAGTTTCCACAGTTGCGTCACAAGTATCGTGATGAACCGGACGGCGAGATTCGAGTACTGCTCTTTGGACACTACCGAATAGCCTATTTACTGAAATCGGCGGACGATATTGACATACTCGGAGTGTTCCATGGCGCCTTGGATATCGACGAGTACCTCCCTTAATACCCAGCGCAGCGTAGGTGCGCTGACTAGCTTCGGAAAGGCGATGAGGCTTGCGTGTGGGGGCATACGGCGGCTCATGCAATCAGCGCGCGCCGTGCCGGTTCAACTTCATCCACTCCACGGCAAAATCCACCAGCGCACGCTGCGGCATCAAGCGTATCGGCTTCAATCCAAACAGGTGCGACCTTACAGAATCCGTCTCCTGTTCAAACGCGTACCCGATGGAATTGAAATCGCCGTCGTCGAGATTGATGTCGCGGAAGCGAGTCCAGCGGCGATGTCCGTCGACCACAATGGGCGAGGCATTCTCCACGAAGCGT
>JAHDWY010000217.1:4689-7357 GCA_023384315.1 Candidatus Hydrogenedentota bacterium
GTCCGCCCGGTGCTCGGCAAGATGAAGAGACGTGTTCCGGTCGTAGTCGACCCCCAGCAGCAATACGTACCCCGCGAGGTCGTAGATTCGCGCCAGCGGCGAATGTTCGCCCAGGCCAAAATCGAGGCTGTGATTCGCGGTAATCTCCCGTGCGTGTCTTCCCCATGCCGCAAAGGACACCTGAGGATGATCGCTCCGCAGGACACCGCGCTCCTTCCGAAACGTCTCGGCCACCACGCCCACGTTCCACGTCGGCGTCAAGTCGGGGTCGAAGGGCGGCATAGTTTCCCGAATGATGGGCCACCACGCTTCTGGCACCGGGGGATTCCGCCACTCCGACGGCTCGGACAAATCTGCCGAATGCGCTGGCATGACCAGCGTTCCTTCCGGACCCACCGCCCGTTCCAGCGCCAGGATCACCGCCACCGGTCCCCCGCACACCCAGCCACCAAGTGAACTGAGCGAGGAATGGACGAGAAGGGTCATACCCGGCTCCACGCCGAGACGCTGGAATAGTCCATAGAGATCGTCGGTAGTCGTCGGCAGACGTCGGTTAGGCACGACGCGATCTCATCTGTTGTGACATCTCGAACTCTTGCAACTGCATATCAAAACCGTCTTCGGTTAATCGTCCTTGACGCGGGTCTGACTTCGTCGAATCCAGAATATCCCGCTTGCCAGTACAATCGCCGCGCATGTCGATCCCACGACCAGGGAGATTTTCATGACATCAAACGCGAAACCGGGCCCATACGCCAGAATCCGTTGCGGAAGGATGGCGCCCTGTTGTACGCGATACCATCCAACGCACTTGGACTCGGAATCCTCGGGCACTCTCAGGGACACCTCGATGAAGTCGGCGCCCCGATTTACGATCGCAAAATATTCACTCGCATGCTCGCCATGGTGCGAAAGCAAGTTCAGATCCCGCTTGACCGTCTCGGGATCCACGTTGTCAAAATCTACGACAATACGGTCGTCGGAGTCTTGCTCCCCGTAATTTGCGACGGCAAAAGGTCCGTTCCCGTCGAGGGTGCGCACCAGGATGGGGAAATGCGCCGGAACGTTAGTCTCGACCGTCTCTGTTCGGACTTTTTCCAACCAACGCCAGGCCGGGCTGCCAGACAGAACGCACCCGGCGATAAACACCAAGAAGGTGCTTGCCAACAGGAGTACAATTTTCACACGATATTTCCCGAATACCGGCCGTTCGGCAGCCCATCTTCTGAATCGACGGCGTTCACGATCGCAATGAGTTCATCTTGCGAGACGGCGCCTTTCGATACCAACAGCCGGACAACCGCCGTCAGGTATAGACGAAGCTCATCGTTCTCCTGTTGGAGCGCACGGATATCCCGCTCCACCGGTCCCAGGTCGACCGCGTTCGCACCGGATAGATGCCGGTTCCGCGAAAGTTCCCGCCTGAGTTCGTCGATCTCCGCCTTTTGATCGGAGAGATCAAGTTGTTGACCCACATTTCCCAGCAGCAGTAGCCGTCCCCAGCCCATGGCGTGCCCCCTTTTGGTGTAAGCGCTCGATGCTGTCAGGATGCTCCACATCCCATTCGTAACGCAATCAGACGACCGGCCACGCGATTCTCCATCGGAAGTTCTCGATTTCTAAGTAGCGCGAAGCCGAAAGGCTCGACTTACATGGACTTTCTGAGATGTCGTAGTCGCGGCAACCATCGGTTTACTTGGCGGCAATAGTCTTCGTACGCCGTTCCGAACTTTTTGCGCAACGCCGGTTCCTCGTAGAGCACGACGAACTCGTGGAACATGGACCCCACTACAATTGCGTAGAGCAGCAACGGGATTGACGGCGCAACAAGCCATTCGCCCAAGAGTATCGACAGTACGCCTACGTACATGGGATTTCGCACATAATGATACAGGCCGCGAACGACCAAGTACTTAGGCGGATCGATGGGCGCGGGCGTGCCCTGACCCTTCCTCGCAAAATCCATCGCGCACCATGTGAGCACTATGAGGCCCAACAGAATCGGAATCCATCCCACGGATGACCAGGGCACGTACCACGCAGGCACCTTTCGCGCGAAGCTGGACGCGATCCAATAAGGGATGAGTCCCGCGACTGTCCCCGGCACGAGCAGGGCAAATAGAGCGGTTTTGATGTAGACCATTCCGGACACCTCCACGAGCGGAAATTTCCGAAGCGGCAATTGTAACTGTATTCAGGTTTTAGATCCCGGCGGATGTAGAGGCGATATCGCGCGACTTTTCGCGCTCGTTCCGATTTCGATTAGAAAGTGTCTGGACGGACTGGAGATTGGCAAGATCGATTTGAACGCAATGCCCCGAGAGAAACGAGGGGGGCCCGCATTGCCGAATGCGGACCCCCTTCCCTGTGCCGCGCCACCGGTGTGCGTCTAGCACCGGTGACAGGGCAGCGCTAGGTGCCGTCCGATGCGGACGGCAAAAATGAAGCAACTTCCATGGCTCGCCCCGCTCCAGGCGAGGCGTTCCGCGCGTCTGGTATGCGTTTCCCAAGGTCGGCGCGGTGAAACAAGGACGGTGTTTGGAAATCGTTCTCCGCGACTTCCGCGGAGACAATCTTAGGAGCAAGCCCACCCATCGCATCGTCACTCCCCGAAGAACGCGATGCGGCGAGACGCTGTGGCTGAGCTCCCGCAGGTAAAACCACGGTA
>JAHDWY010000218.1:0-3731 GCA_023384315.1 Candidatus Hydrogenedentota bacterium
AGGCGTACGAACTCGCGCCGGAGGATCCCCAGGTGCTGATTGCACAGGCGCAAGCCGCGGGTCTGCGCGACAACTACGATGCGGTCGTTGAACACCTTCGGAGCGCGATCGAGAAAGACCCCAACGATGCAGCGCCTCACCTGATGCTGGCGGGCGCATACGTCGCTATGGACGAACTCCCACGGGCCGTGGACACGCTGAAGAGCGTCGATCCAGAAGTTCAGGTGGACAATCCGGCCATCCTCATTACGCTGGGCGACCTCCAACTGAGTCTTCGCCAGTTTGACGATGCCAAAGAAACGCTAAAACTGTACAACGACGCTTATCCCGGGCAGTTGCCCATCGAGGAGTATTTCGCCGCGAAGGAACTGTTGGTTCAGGGTAATCCGGACGAAGCCATCGAACGGCTTGCCCCGGTGCTTGAGTTGCGCCCCAATTTCCTCCAGGCCCAGTTTACGCTAGCTGTCGCCTATCTCGATGCTGGCCAGCGGGACCTTGCGCGCAACACGCTCGACGCCTATCTCGCCAAGAATCCCAGCGACGTCCGGGCCCGCGACCTCTTATTGCGGAACTTCGGAGAACCGGTTTCCCTTGACGCAACGGTTGCCCGGGCGAATACCGTGGCGAATGACGCCAACGCAACCGCGGAGACCTTGTATGCCACCGGCGTCGCGCTGTTTGAGTCCGCGAGGCGCAACGGTCGATTTGACGAACACGCGGGAACGGCGCGCGAACTGTTGCGCCGTTGTCTTGCCATGGACCCTAAACGCACGGGCGCCTATGAGTCACTTGTCGAACTGGAGCTTGAATCCGGCAACCCTCGCGCGGCCAAGTCCATCCTCGACGAGGCGCTCGCGGCGGGCGTCCCCGAGCTCGATTTGGCGCGTCCGCGTGTGGCGGTTGCTCTGGAGAGCGGGAATCCGGATGCCGCCCTTGCCGCGGTCAATGCGTCTCTCGCTTCGATCACATCCCCATCGGTTGACGCCTACTTGGATTGGGCGCAGTTCTTGACGGGACGAGACGCTTACGACGTAGCCGTCCAGGTTCTGGAAGGCGGGATGCAGGCCGTCGCCGGGGAACGGGAGCGCACCGAGTTGGCATTGGCGAAGATTTCGATGGCAGCCAGCCAAGGCAAATTCGACGATGCGATTGCCATGCTGGACGAGATCGAACCAACCGTCCCGCTGGCGAGTCCCACGCGCGACCGGCTCAACGATACGCGTCTGGAACTCGTCCAGTATATGCTGGCGATGCCCGACGGAACGGACCGGGACGTGGTGCAATCGACGGTTGCCGCGGTTCGCGACGAGTCGCCAGACAGTCCGGTACTGAAGTCCATCGACGGCTTCCTCCTGCTCAGCCAGGAAACGCCCGATGTAGCCGGAGCCAAGGAACTGTTCGAGAGCGCGGCGGCTGTCGCGCCGCGCGACGTGAACGTTCAGTGGGGGCTCGCCCGGGTTGCGATGATGGAGCAGGATTATCCGCGCGCGCTCAGTCATGCGGAGCGCGCCGCTGCGTTGGCGCCAGAGCTTCCTGCGTTGCAGTTGCAGTTGGGCGAGATTCTCTCCGCCCTCGGCAGACGGTTGGAAGCGGAGAAAGCGCTGCGGCGGGTGTTGAACGACGATCCCGATAACGCGCGAGCGTTGCAGTTGCTTGCCGCAAGTCTGATCGAACGAAAGGAAGTGCGCGGGGCGCGCGACGTGCTCGCTCGTCTTGAAAGCGCCGGCGGCGGCGCAACGGACGCCACGATACGGGCGTTGCAGGGTCGGCTGCTCTTGTCGGAAGGGGATAGCCAGGAAGCGGAACGCGTATTGCGCGCCCAGGTCGAGGCGAACCCCGACGATCTCGAATTGCGGTTCGACCTGGCCGTGACCGTTCAAGGACAGGGCCGCGCGGACGAAGCCATTCAATTGTTGCAGAGTTGGATCGACGCGCATCCATCTGACCCCGAAGGGTGGGTTGTGCTGGCCCGGTTGTATCGGGCCATCGGTGGAGAGGACCGGTTGGAGCGGGCATCCACGGCACTCACGCGCGCGCTGGTGGCCGATCCCGAGTTTGTGCCCGCGCTCCGCGAAATGC
The DNA here is from genome assembly GCA_023384315.1 of Candidatus Hydrogenedentota bacterium. Classification (GTDB taxonomy): domain Bacteria; phylum Hydrogenedentota; class Hydrogenedentia; order Hydrogenedentales; family SLHB01; genus JAHDWY01. The sequence continues at coordinate 2,080 of JAHDWY010000218.1, forward strand.
TCGCCGTGCGCATTCAACAGCGAAATCTGGTCGAGGCGATTAGCCTGTGCGATCGGTACCTCGAGGAGTACCCGGACAGTGCCGACGTGCTGAACACAAAGGCATTGCTCCTGCTGGAATCGCCGGGGCAGCTCGATAATGCGGAATCGGTGATTGAACGCACCATCGCGATCGATGCCAACCCGGAGTACATCGCGACGCGGGGCATGATCCGCATGGCAAAGGGGGATCACCGGCAAGCGCTCGAGGATTTGCTTGCCGCGGCAGCCGCCATGTCGCCGGCGTCGGCGCGAATCGATCTGGCGCTGGCCGAAGCGTATTACTACACTCATGATCTTTCGTCGGCGCGGTCGTATTACGAATCCGCCCTGCAGAAATCGACGATCGGCGAGCCTGTCGATCAAAACAAGCTCGCGCGCATGGGCGAATTGCTGAACGCGCAGGAAGCTGCCGCATGAGCACGACGTCGCACAACACCTCGAGTCACCTTCCCACGGGCGACACTGAAACTACCGCGTCCCCGAAGGGCGATGGCGCTTCCCGCTGGCCATTGCGGATGTCGGCGGTCTTCGGCGTGGCGTTCGTCGCGATCTATTGGCGGTCCGCCGGGGAGTTGTATACGAATTGGACCTTGACCGACTCGTACTACACGCACGGGTTTCTGGTTCCCTTTATCAGCGCGTACTTCGTGTGGAAAGACCGGGCCTATCTTGCCCGAATGCCGATCAGCCCATCCAAGTCGGGCATCGTATGGATCGCGTTTGCGTCCCTATTGCTCGTCTTGGGCGATTACCTTGGATTCCGGGTGTTTGCCCAGTTCTCCATGCTGCCTATGTTGGCGGGTATGATCGCCGTGCTCTTGGGCAACCATTGGGTGCGCCGGCTCTGGTTTCCCTTGCTCTTTCTAATCTTCATGATTCCAATACCGCCGTCACTCACACAGAACATCGCATTGAAGTTGAAACTTCTCGCCGCGCAGAGCGCGGTAGTCTTGGCAAACGCGCTGACGCTTCCCATGGTCCAGGAGGGATCGTGGATTCACTTTGGCAATGATCGCCTCCTCGTTGGCGACGTCTGCGGGGGGCTCCGGTCCCTGATCGCACTGCTCGCGCTGGGCGCGATCTTCGCCTACATCAGTAAAGTGCGCACGGGGGCGAAACTGTTCATCATGGTGATGGCGGGTCCGATCGCCATCATGGCAAATATCGTTCGCATCTTCTTTTTATGCGTAGTCGGCTACGTGTGGGGGAGCGAAGTCGCCGGCGGAAAGGTACACGACTACTCCGGGATTTTGATATTTGCCGTGGCGATACTACTATTCACCGCGATCGATGCGCCCCTTCGCCGATTCGTGCCCAGCAAAGACGAGGAGCCCGAACTGGAACGTCCGGCGGCGCCGTCCCGAACCCGGCGGGTCTTGAATGGAGCGGCGCTGGCGATTATGGCTGTGGCGGCGTTTGCGCATTTCGGGATTCTCCGAGCGCAGGCGCACGTGGAACCCGCCTCGACTGTTCGCGCGGATTTGGATATTCCGAAGACGATCGTCGATTACTCCCAGGAAGGTGCGGATTTCGAGATCGACGAGCGAACGCAAGCAATCCTCGAATCCAGCACCATCCTCATCCGGAACTATCGGTCGCCGCGAAACCGTC
>JAHDWY010000218.1:3741-7353 GCA_023384315.1 Candidatus Hydrogenedentota bacterium
CCAATCCAATTAAGCGTCGTCCATGCCGGCACGACGCGGCGAAGCCTGCACTTCCCGGAAGTGTGCCTGGTCGGAGACGGCTGGGAGATCATCAAGCAGGAGGACGTGTCCGTGGGAATTTTGTTCACGGCGCGCCGGCTCGTGTTGATGAAAGGCGAACACTATGAAGCCGTGCTGTATTGGTTCAAGACCGGCGACTACGTGACGGGCAACTTCTTTGCCAACGCGTTGTACTGGGCGAAGAATCAGATGACGTTTGGCGCGCCGGCATCGGCCATGATCAAACTCAGCACGCCCATCGCTTCCGACGGCGAGGCATCGGCCTTTGCGGCACTTGATGACTTCGCGATGAAGTTCGCGCCGATCATGATGAAGAATATTTAAACGTGAAGGAAACTCCATGAACGCACCAGATTTAAGCCGGTTCTCGTGGCGCGGCGCCATCCTGTTTGGATTGTGCTTCGCACTGCTCCTCCATTCGGGGTGCGGCGGACGGCGCAGTCAGCAGTACACCGATCAGGGGGAAACCTACCTCCTCATCGGAAACGTTCAAGCGGCGGAAGAATCCTTCAATCGCGCTTTTGAACTTGACCCCACAAATGCGCGCGCCAAGATGGGGTTGGCCCGGTGCCTGTGGCTCGATAAAAAGCCCCAGGAGGCGATCGCGACCTATCTCGAAGCGATCGAACTCGATCCGAACCTGGAGAAGGCATACATGGAGGCCGCTCGCATCTCCGTGGTGAACGGGGACGTGCCCGGCGCGCATGAGATTGTCGATCGGTTCAAGAATGTCGACCCCATCGCGGGCGGAATTCTGGAAGGATACGTGCTCCGCGAAACCGGAGACGTCGACGGTGCCATTAGTGTGCTTTCCGCGCTATCCGCCCAGTATCCGGAAGCCGCTGACGTACGGGTCAATCTTGCTTCGGCCTACCGTGCGGCAGACCGATTCGATGAGGCTGAGGAAGAGCTACATACCGTGCTCGACACGCTGGACGGTTCGTCACTTGCGGCACGCATGCTTCTGGTCGAGGTTTACCAGGCGCAAGGGAAAGCCGAGGAGATTGTGACCGAGCTTCGCAATCTCGCCTCGGAACAACCGAACAATGACAATATCCAGTTGGCCCTCGCCCGCAGCTTGTTGGCCGCGCAGCGATTTGACGAAGCCGAAGCCATCGCGCAGCCTATCCTGGATCGAACGCCCGAGTCTCCCTGGGCGAACTTTGTCGTGGGCGCATGCCTGCTCGAAGAAGAGCGCTATGCGGAAGCGATCGATTGTCTATCCGCAGCCTTTGGTGGGCTTCCGAATGAACCTGCTGTTGCAAATATGCTGGCGATCGCACAGCGCGGCGGTAGAGAAGAATCGCAAGCCGTCGAGCCGGCTGTCGCTGATGCTACCCCCGAGAAGCCGGATGATGACCAGGCAAGCTGGCAAGATCTGTGGAACGAAGCAAGTCTGCGTGAGCTTCTTGCTCGACGTGAATCGTTTCTGAGGGATGACCCCTCCCCGGAACTTGCAGCGACGCTGTTGTTCGCGGCGGTTTTCACGCAGGACGGCAACACGGCCCGATCACTGGTCGATGGGGTCCCCGAAGAACGCCCAGAGCGAAAGTTCGTGGAGGATGTCATCGCTCAAGACTGGGAGACTGCAAAACAGACTCTTGACAATTGGGAGCCGGCCGGAGCAGCGGAGAAGATTCTACGCGGAAACGCGCGAGGGTTCTTCTTTGCTATGGGGGGGTCCCGGGCGCAGGCGTTGGACGTATTCACACAGACGATGGTTGACCATCCTGGAAACGGAGTTGCGCTATACAATATCGCGTCCATGTATCGCAGTGTGGGAATGCCCAAGTTCGCTGTTGCCGCATTGCGGCAGTTAATCGTTCGCCACGGGCGGAACCGGGAGGCCCGGCAACTTCTCTTTGACGTGCTCATGCAAGCGGATGAAGATGCCGAGGCTCGGCAATTGGCGGAGTCGACGTATGCGATCTTTCCGGAGGATCCTTTCGCCGCCCTGATGCTGGCGCGTGCGTACCGCGATGCGGGCGAGTCCGGGCTCGCGCTCGAAGTCCTGCAACGAGGCCTTGAGCGAGACCCAGGCACGGAAGTGCTCTCGGTGGCCCTCGCGGAAGTTCTCGCGTTCATGGGCGACTACGGAGACGTGCAAGCGGTCTTGGATAAGGTCGATACGGCTTCCGCCTACGCACTTCAGATCGCCGTTCTACGCGCCTTTGCGGCGGCGTCTCAGGACGACTGGGATACGGTATTGACGATCTGCGAGCAGAATGCAGGCGCGGCGTATCCTAATGCACTGCGACTGCTACACGTCGCGGCCCTGATCAACACGGGCTCCAGCGCGTCCCCAGTGGAACCGCTCTTGTCCGCCGACGGATCGCCCATCAACAGCCCGGCAACCACCGTCCTGTTGGCCGCGTTCGACCGGCTCCCTGGCGAAGCCGGGCCCGAAGACGCGTCGTTGGCCGAGGCCTTAAAGGACGATCCCGATAGCACGGCGCTCTTTGCGCACGCGTTGGCATGCCGGGAGACCCGTCTGTTCAATTCGGCGTACAGCCTGTTTCAAGAACTGGAGGAACGATTGCCCGCGAAGCCGCGCGTCGTCACTTACCTGTTATCGTCACTGGCGATGGTGTCGGAGATTGCGGATCGAGCCGCCATCGCGACGGGTTACACGGAAGAATATCCCGCGCTTGCAGCGGCGTGGCTTGGGCTTGCGGATGTCGAGCACGCACTCGACGACTTCGCGGCCGAGCGTGCCGCGCTTGAGAAGGCCGTTGAGGTCGCGCCGGAGAATGCGGAGGCGTGGCTCCGGTACGCGCGGTTCATGGACGAACAATCCGACATGCAGGGGCAACTCCGGGCCTACCGAAAGCTGGCAACATTGCTGCCGGACGATCCGTTCATCGCGAACAACCTGGCCTACTGCATCCTTCAGGAAGGTGGGGACACAGCCGAAGCGTTGACGCTGGCGCAGGGAGCATTTGAAAAGGTCAATACGAACGCGAGTATTCTCCATACATTGGGATTGGCCCAATTGAAATCCGGAGATCTCGACGAAGCTTCCAAACATTTACGGTTTGCGCTCGAAATGCGGCCGGGGGATCCCACGTTGCTGCTCGACGCCGGCAAGGCGCTGCTCGCGCAGAACAAGGAAAAGGAAGGACGCGACTACATCACCTATGCCCTCCACTATGCGAAGCAGCTCGGGGTCGACTTTCCGGGCAAGCCGGAGGCAGAGCGGTTGCTCGCAGGGGAATGACGTGCGCCTTGCTTGTGGTATGACCGGGGCGGCGCGCTCATGAGCGGGCCCGTAACGCCTGGAATTCCGGAACCGGATGAAACCCCGGGCTTCAGCATCGTCGATTCGGGGAGTGCCGGTCCGTCGCTGAAATCGCTGGCGATCCGCGGATCGACCTGGACACTTGTGGAGTACGGCGGCAGCCAGGTTCTACGATTTGCCAGCAGTTTGATTCTGTCGCATCTGCTGTTTCCCGAGGTCTTTGGTCTCATGCTGATCGTGAACGCGGTCATGCAGGGGCTGGAGATGTTCAGTGACTTGGGAATCGGACAAAGCATCGTACAGGACAAGCGCGG
>JAHDWY010000219.1:0-5765 GCA_023384315.1 Candidatus Hydrogenedentota bacterium
GTTGAAGACCATGCCGGAGGCGCGCCTCTGGATGGGTGGGCACAGCCGTTTCAGTATGTTCCTGCCTATGCCTACGAGGAAGAGGATTCTCAGGCTTTGCGCAGTGACGACGGGTTCTATGCTCCCGATACCTACCAGCTCTACTCGCCCGGGATGGACGGCAACCCCGGGTTTGAAGAAACCCTCAAACAGCGCGACAATATTGTGAGTTGGGATGAAGACCGGACTTGGCGGACGCTGTACTCGGAACGGCAACGAACCTACCTACTGAACAAAGGGCGCCGACAGTAGCTGGTCGAGGGTGACCGACCATTGGTGGCGAAATGCGCATCGAGATTCCTTATGGAGAAACGAAACTTCACGCCGACGCTCCGTGGCTCCGAAACGCGGGTACACTGGACGTGGCTGATGTCCCTGCACTGCCCAATCTTGCGGACGCCATTGCCCGCGCGATAGCAGCTCCCATCGGACTCGACTGCAGTCTGTACGAGTTGGTTCGGCCGGGCGAAACCGTGGCGATTGTTGTATCCGATTCCTTTCGCAAGACCGCGGTCGACCAAGTGCTTCCAATCCTCCTCGCTGGACTTATCCAGCGGGGCATTTCCGAATCGGACATCTGCTTCCTCTTTGCAAGCGGAACGCACCGCCCACCGACGCCGGACGAACAGTCGGAGATCCTTGGGCCCGAAGTCTACCAGCGGTTTCGCGCGCGCGCGTTCACGCACGATCCGAACGACCGTGCCAATCTGGTCTCCGTGGGCACCACCCGACGGGGTACGCGCGTCGAAATCAACCGCACCGCATGGGAGTGCGATCGCATCATCGCAACTGGCGCTGTGGTGATGCATTACTTCGGCGGATTCGGGGGCGGGCGCAAATCCATTGTGCCGGGCCTGGCATCGACCGAGACCATTGCCCACAACCACGCCATGAATCTCGACCCGGTGGAGAACAGACTCAATCCCTCGGTCCGCATTGCCACGTTGGACGGCAACCCGGTTGCGGAAGACATGCTCGAAGCATCGCGATTGGTGGGCGTGGACTGCATCATCAATACCGTGTTGAACCGCGAAGGCAGGATCGCCGGAGTATTTGCGGGTGAGTTGGGTGCCGCTCATCGAGAAGCCGCGAAGTTTGCCCGCTCGATCTATTCCGTCGAAATCGGCGCCCAAGCCGACGTAGTCATCGCCGCATCGCCTCACACGCGAAACTTCGTGCAAACCCACAAGGCCCTGTACAACGCATATCAGGCCATGAACCCCGGTGGATGCATCATACTGGCCGCGCCATGCCCGGAAGGTCTGGGGGGGGATGCGTTTGTGAAGTGGTTGAACCTCGGCTCCCGAAACGCTGTCTTCGCAGGTTTGCGCGAACGAAGCGAGATCAACGGTCAGACGGCGTTGTCCACCCTGGAGAAGGCGCCGCACACCATCATGCTCACAGAACTCAGCCAATCGGAAGTGGAATTGTTGGGTGCTGCCAAGGGACGAGACCTTGAGTACGCCCTGCAACAGGCGCGACTCCGGCTGGAATCGGTAGCGAATCCCACCGCGTACGTTATGCCCTCCGCCGCGTATACGGTCCCGTTCTTACCCTGCAACCCGGCGGCGCCGTGACGCGATCGGAATGAAGATCTAGGGTAGATGGATCTCCACCGATAGAAGGCTAAAGCTCGGGGGCTTCGTCAGGAGGCGTTTTCGCGACGGGCCTCACGACGCGCACCTTCCAAATCGGGCCATCGTTTCGCATCGTTCCAACCCACCCGCTTTCCAGCAACTCGCGCAGGCGCGCCTCGCCGGCGAACCAGAGTGTCATCTCTTGAAAGCTTCGATTCGACATAGTCAGGTGCCTCACTGCCCCTGCGCGAACGAACACCCTGAACGACGCATGCTTAGATTATAACTCGCACACTCCCTCAAGGAACGACGACCAGTTCAAGAATGCAGGAGGCACGGCCAGAGGATTGGCCGTGCCTCCCCTCTAACCCCTTTGGGAGTACCGATCGGGGCTGAGGATTGGGTGAATCGAATCAAGCAATTCGCATACCCGCTTTTGCACTTTAGTAAACCAAGTCGTGCAAACCATTTGTTCAAATTACTTTACGAAAAATTCACGCACCTAAAAATCAACGTTCACGCTAATTTCCCCCATACAAATGCGGCATAATTTGTTACAGTGCGTAATGATTTGTTACGAAAATATTCTGAGGAGTTACGCGTGAGCAAGAAGAAACGACCCTGAACTAGGCTCAGCGTACTGGCGTTTGGATGGCGTACTCCGCCAGTTTTCGATAGACGGTAGGCCGGCTTACGCCCAGCATCTTCGCCGCCAGCGTAATATTCCCGCCCGCTTTTTCGAGGACTTCGGCGATCCGCTTACGCTCCAGATCCGCCAAGGAAGGCTCGCCCGCCGCGGATGCCTCATGCGCCCGGCCCGTAGGCAGCCGAAGATCCTCCGCCCGAATACAGGCATCGGTGGCCAGGAAACATGCCCGCTCAATGCAGTTCCGCAATTCGCGCACGTTCCCGGGCCAACGCCATCCCATCAGCGCTTTCACGGCATCGGGATGGAACGACCGGACCGTGGGCGACCGTTCTTCCTGCGTCAATCGCAGGAAGTGATCGGCGAGGATGGGGATGTCGTTAGGCCGTTCCCGCAATGGAGGCAACTCCACGGTGAATCCGTTGATTCGGTGGTACAGGTCTGCGCGAAACTGCCCCGCACGGACGGAAGACGCGATGTCCTTGTTGGTGGCCGCTACGACGCGGACGTCGACCTGGACTTCGCGATTTCCCCCGACCCGGTAGAAGGTGCCGTTCTCAATGGCGCGTAGCAGACGCGCCTGGTTCTCGAGACTGAGATCGCCGATCTCATCCAGAAACAACGTTCCGCCCTCCGCCTCTTCCATTCGCCCCAACTTGCGCGACATGGCCCCGGTGAACGCACCTTTTTCGTACCCGAAGAACTCGCTCTCCATCAGGTCCGGCGGGACCGCGGCGCAATTCACCACGACGAACGCCCGCGCGCTGCGGTCCGAATGATCGTGAATCAACCGTGCGGCAAGCTCTTTTCCGGTTCCCGTTTCACCCAGAATGAGAACGGGCATGCCGGAACGCGCCGCTTCTCTGAGTTGCGCCTGTGCCTTGCGAATTTCGGGACTTTCGCCTACCAGCGTCGTCCTGTCCGCCGTTCCGGACCGCAAACGTTCGTTTTCACTGCGAAAGAACTCGATCTGCTCGATCATGTGAAACAAAGGAGCCAATTGCGACGCGACGGCCCGGAGATACGACAATGCCTTGTCATCTCGTTGAAGTACATTGTGAAGGGTACACAACGCGAATACCCCAACCCGCTCCTGTCCGGCCGTCATGGGGACCGCGAGCGCAGTGTAGGGCGAGAAGGGCCCTCTCAATCGAACCGTCAACACATGTTGATCGTGGAATGCGCGCTCGATCAATTCCTGGGGCGGAACTAACTCCAGGGGCGCATCGTCGGCATGACGCTCATAAACCGACAGTTTGCCCCCGCCGACAGACCGGCAGAAGCAAAGGCAACGACAGGGAATCCGCGGTTCCAATTCCCGCCGTACGATGTCAAGCAACTGAGCGATGGAGGACGCATTGCCTACGTTTCGGCACATGCGAAAAAGATCCACGTAATCCTCGATAGTGTCGAGCCCTTCCATCGGGGGATTTGCATCAAGATAGTGTGGCGTATGAGGCACGTCGTCCTCCGGAGATTGGATGGTATCCGGTTCCCCAGCCGTTGCCTCGTCCGCTGGAAGCGTGGCCTCGGCCAGGCTTACCACGAAAATGGTTTTCCCGACGGCAATCTCATCTCCCGCTTGAAGCTTCGCTTCCGTCACGGGCCGGCCATTCAATAACGTGCAATTGCTGCTTCCCAAATCCTTGACGCACGGAACGCCCCCATCGAGGTGAACGACACAGTGTTGCCGGGAAATCAGCGGATCGGGAATCGTCACGTCGCAACCAAGCCCGCGACCAAACACGAGCGGCTGCTCCCCGATTCGCCACGATATCCCACGAATCGTTCCCAATCGTGCTGTTACCCAGAACACGCCGTCCTCCCGACTCCCAGTTTGACCGCTCGCCACACGACGCGGAACACGCCTCTCGACCGACTTATACCATACATGATACAGGTACTTAGCGGCTCCGTCCACCGCCTGCGCAGTTTGACTTGCAATCCCGAATTTTGCTACCCTATTCGCTAACCCTTCAGGCGGAGGTTGTCCGGTCGTGAACGTATTTCAGATTCCGCTACCCGCCGTGACGGACGAGGGACTGGCGATTGACGCGGAGTCACCCGGCGCTGACTTACGCCCGGAAGGCGCCGCCGAATTGCTGCTGGGATCCGTTCACCTGAAGGGTACGCTCTCCAACGATGGCGATGAGTTCATTTTCAACGGCCATCTGGAGACAACGTATTTGGGGCAATGCGACCGATGCCTGGGCCCGGCCGAAACGCCGTTTCGTACGGATGTCCTCTGGATCTTCGTGCAAGGTACTTCGCCGCAACCTTCTGAAGAGTTTGAGGATGATGAAGAGGACGCCACCCTTGATGACGGCGTCATTCGGGCCTATTTTGAAGACAACATCCTGGACCTGCGCGGAGCCGCGTGGGAAGAGATCGTTCTGGGCACGCCGCTCAAGCAGTTGTGTTCGGAAACGTGCGCGGGCTTGTGCCCCGTTTGTGGAACGAATTTGAATGAGTCCTCGTGTGATTGCCGTACGGCAGAGGATTCGGAAACGTTGGAAAACAAGGGGCTCCAGGGTCTGAAAGACCTCTACCCCGATATGAACCCCGATCGTTTGGAGGACTAACCGTGCCGGTACCAAAGAGAAGAACCGGAAAGACCCGTAAGAACACGCGTCGTTCCCACCATGCGTTGAGCAAGCGCGTTTTCTCGGAATGCCCCAGTTGCGGCGAACGAATCATGCCGCACCGGGTATGCCCGAAATGCGGGCACTATAAGGACCGCCTCGTCGTCAACGTTGAAGGCAGCTAAACCCCTGGGTTGGCGGGAGCCTGCCATGCGAATCGCAATCGATGCCATGGGATCGGATGCAGCGCCGGATCCGGAAATTGAAGGCGCCCTGTCCGCGAACATATCCAACGACGTGGAGTTGATCCTGGTCGGCGACGAACCGCGCCTAAAAGCCGCCCTCGGAAACCGCGCAAAATCGCGCCGAATCTCCATCGTGCCGGCGGCGGAAGTCATCACCATGGATGAGACGCCCATGTTGGCGGTGCGCAAGAAGAAGGACGCGTCCCTCCTGGTCGCCATGCGCCTCGTCAAGCAGGGTGTGGCCGATGCCTTCTTGAGTGCTGGCAACACCGGCGCAGTGATGCTCGCGGCGAGGACGATCCTGCGCCCCATCAACGGCGTCGCCCGGTCCGCAATCTGTCAGCTCTTGCCCACGATGAAAGGCACCTGCCTTGTGCTCGACTTGGGCGCAAACGTGGACTGCAGCGCCCGTCATCTGTGCGACTTCGCCGAGATGGGTGTCGTGTATTCCCGCGAAGTGCTGGGCAAGAGCAATCCGCGCGTGGGCCTGCTCAATATCGGCGAGGAACAGGCCAAAGGAAACGACCTTGCCAAAACGGTGAACCGGAACCTCAGCGCCGCCCCCCACGTGAATTTCGTCGGCAATGTGGAGCCTAAAGGCATGTACGCCGGGCTCGCCGACGTCGTCGTATGCGACGGATTCGTGGGCAACGTGGTTCTGAAAACCAGTGAAGGC
>JAHDWY010000219.1:5775-7352 GCA_023384315.1 Candidatus Hydrogenedentota bacterium
GTTTCAGGGCACCATCAAGTCCGCCGTGGCGTTCGGCGCGCTGCTGAGCCGGGGTGCCTACAAACGCCTCAAGCGAACCGTCGACCCAAATGAATATGGCGGTGCGCCGCTATTGGGCGTGAACGGCGTGGTCATCATCATGCATGGCGCCTGTTCCGGGCAGGGTGTCGCCCATGCCATCGAACTGGCATGCACCGCAGTCAAGCACGAGATCAACAAACACATCGAGGAAGGCATCGCCGAATTGCGGACGACAGTGGCGAATCTCGATTCCAATGGCACATCTGCCAGGCACGAAGTGAGCGCCCACGAATAGCCCGGCAAGAGACGGGACCGGGCACCGCTCTGGTGCACTCCAACGCGAACGGAAGGGGTTAACACATTGGCCGAATTCAAGGATAAGACTGTTCTGATCACGGGCGGCACCCGAGGCATCGGGCGCGCATGCGCCGCATTGTTCGCCCGGGAAGGCGCAAACGTCGCCATGTGCGGCCGGTCGGCTGCGAGCGCCGAGCAAGCAGCCGCGGAAATCAGTGCGGAAACCGGCGGTACGGTTGCCGGATACGAAGCGGATATCGGCAATGGCGATGCCGTGGACGCAATGGTGAAAAAGGTTTCCGAGCGCTTCGGTCCGGTTTATGTTCTCGTAAACAACGCGGGCATCACCCGCGACAACCTGCTCATGCGTATGAAACCGGCCGACTGGTCCACGGTGATTGAAACGAACCTGACCGGCGCGTTCAATTGCTGCCGCGCCGTGGCGCGAGACATGGTGAAACAACGCCAAGGGCGCATCATCAACATCTCGTCCATCATCGGCATTCGCGGGCAAGGCGGTCAAACGAACTACGCTGCCGCAAAGGCCGGTCTTATCGGATTCAGCAAATCGCTCGCGCAAGAACTCGCGTCACGCAATATCACGGTGAACGTAGTCGCGCCGGGATATATCGAAACCGACATGACCGCCGTGCTCGGCGACGACGTCAAGGCGATGCTGCTGGAAAAGATTCCACTGCGGCGTCAAGGCACTGGTGAAGATATTGCCGCCGCCGTGCGGTACTTTGCGAGCGACGGCGCATCGTATGTAACGGGAGCGGTCCTTCAGGTGGACGGCGGTCTGGCGATGTAGTTGCCCGCGCTGTGGCGCACGATTATAGCGTCTCGGTCGAAATCGCGTAGATATGTACGTCGTGGTACGCGTCGTGGGCAAATAAGGCTTCCCGCAGGGTCCCTTCGCGCACAAATCCAACCGCTTCGAGAAACGCCTGAAGCTCTTCCTCGTAGGATGCCGCTGGCACCGTCAACCTCCGGATCGACTGCTGGCCGCCGGCTTCCTTCAGAATGGTCCGGAATCCTTTCCGCACGTCGTCCGCCGCGTAGTCGCTGGGCGCGTGCATATACACCCATGCCAGCGCCGTGCCTGGTTCTCGTTCCGGGCGAAGCTTGATAAGCCCGAAGGGCTCCCCGCCTCGCTTAACCAGAATCATCTCCTGGTCAACCCCGCTCGGATGCAACGCGTCCATTTCGCGATCGTACTTGGTGGTGATGAGCACGCCCTTCTCGTTGAACAGGAAATA
>JAHDWY010000220.1:0-1996 GCA_023384315.1 Candidatus Hydrogenedentota bacterium
GTTCGTAGATCGTAATGTCGTTCTGGACCTTCTCCACGCCGCTGATGCTCATCGCGAGGCTTTCCGCAAGTTCGCGTTGTTTCGGCGAATCGACGCTGCCCGTTAGGATGCAACGTCCATCGACCACTTTGACGTTGAGATTGCGCATGGTGATGTAACGGTTCAAGGTGATTGCCGGGGCCACGCGACGCTCCACCCACTCGTCCGCCACCTTCTTTTGCACGACCTCCGCGGGGGTGCCATCCTGCGACGCGTGAACGGTGAGGTTGTTGATAACCTTGTCGACGCCGCGCGTATCCATGACGATCTGCTCGATGCGGTCCTTCTCGAAGTAGGTATTAACCACCCCGAAAAGCGTCACCACGCCGTCCTCGGCGCCGACGCCAATCTTCAGCCCCTTGAGTTCCTTGTTGTACAAGAGATTCGAGCGCACCGTCGCGGCCAGGGTCGCATCGTTGATACGTTCCCTCCACGTACGCGTGGGCCGTTCCGATACCACGGTGCCGACTACGGTCAAGTTGTTGACCACCTCTTTCACGCCATCGGCTGACTTGGCGAGATCCGCGGCGAGGTCTTTCTGGATTTCGTCCGCCACGCTGCCCGTCAACGTGACCACGCCGTCTTTTGTCGTCGTGTTGATGTTGAACGGATTGAGATGCTCGTTCAGCAGGAACGTGGTCTCGACCCTTGCTGTGGTGGCGGCATCGGCGGCCGCGTCGCCCAATTGCTGAGCCGCAGCCGGCACGGAAAATGCGCCCAGGAACGCCGTGACCAGAAACCAAACGCGATGGACTTTCATGGCAGGTCCTCCTCGTTTGCTACAGAATGCCAAGCTCCTTGAGGCCGTCAATCCCCGTTCGAACTTCTTCTGCGGACTTACGTAGTGCTTCCATCTGCTCGTCCGTCAGCTTTATCTCGAGAATCCGTTCGACCCCGTTCTTTCCGAGAATGCAGGGCACGCCGGCGTAGACGTCGCTCAGCCCATATTCCCCCTGCAAATACGCGGCACACGGAAGAACCTGGTGCTCGTCGCGCAACACCGACTCGACCATGCGGGCCGCACTGGCGCCGGGCGCGTAGAAGGCGCTTCCGGTCTTCAGCAGCGCCACAATTTCGCCGCCGCCTTTCCGCGTGCGTTCCATGATGGCATCGACGCGGTCTTTCGGGAGCAGCTGGGTAATGGGGATTCCCGAAACCGTCGTATATTCCGGCAGGGGCACCATGTCGTCGCCGTGAGAACCGAGCACCATGGTGTCCACATTCTCCATACTAACCTTGAGTTCCTCGGCTACGAAGGTTCGCATGCGCGAACTGTCCAGGATACCCGCCATACCGATGACTCGGTTCGGCGGGAATCCGAGTTTCTTCAACGCCGTGTAGCACATGACGTCGAGAGGATTGGTCACGACGATGACGACGCTGTCCGGCGCGTGCTTCGCGATGCTCTCGCAGACGTCGCTGATGATCTTCCCATTCTTCTCCAGCAGATCGAGCCGCGTCATCCCGGGTTTCCGTGGCAAACCGGCCGTAATCACGCAAACGCTCGCGCCCTCGATATCCTTATAATCGTTCGTGCCGCGCGCGGCGTTGCTATACCGGCGAACGGGCCCCGCTTCGGTGAGGTCGAGGGCCTTGCCCTGAGGCATTCCTTCAACCACATCGGTCAGCACGACGTCGCCCAACTCCATATCCAGACAGTATTGAGCCGCGGTCGACCCGACGTTGCCGGCGCCAATACATGCGATCTTGAACCGTTTACCAGTAGGCATAGCTATTCTCCATTCCGATGATGCTTCCTTCAGCTTACCGCGCAAGTATAGCGCATGTTTTGTAGCGACTTCATCCTGTATCCGCCTCAGCCATGCAGGGTTCCGCGAGGACTCCGAGAAAATTTGACGGGGGACTCATTTTCCTGCTACGCTTCCCGCCCGACATGGAAACGTGTCGCAGGTCAAAGACAGCCGGCGGCCAATAGGCCTTAAAACTCGCCTGCCGA
>JAHDWY010000220.1:2006-7349 GCA_023384315.1 Candidatus Hydrogenedentota bacterium
CTGTCCGTATCCCGCATTGTCTTTTGACCGTGCGGGATATTTTTTTGCCCGCACTGCGGTTCCACGGGGAACCGCGGACCGAAATTGGAGGGCCTTCGGCCCCATACCGACTTCTGGAAAGGAGGTGAATGTACCGTGCCGAAGCAATACAAGATTGACTCCGTCGCCGAGCTGAAGGAGAAGATCCAGGGAAGCCAGATCGCGATCCTGTCGAAGTACATCGGCATCAACGCAGAGCAGGCCACAAACCTGCGCAAGAAGCTGCGCGATTCCCAGGTGGACTACAAGGTGTTTAAGAACACCCTGGCCAAACGCGTCCTCGACGAGCTGGAACTCTCCGATGCGTCGACCTACATGGATGGCCCCACCGCGTGGGCGTTCTCGGCCGACCCGGTGGCCCCGGCGAAGGTTCTGAAGGACTTCTCGAAGGAAGTGCCGCTGGTCGAAATGGTGGGCGGCATTCTGGAAGGCAAAGTCGTCTCCAAGGATCAACTGGACGCGCTCGCGAGCCTTCCTCCGCGCGACGTGCTGTTGGGCCAGGTGGTGGGCACCATCGCCGCGCCCCTGCGCAATTTCGTCAGTACCCTCAATGCGTTGCCGACCAATCTGGTCAACGTGCTGGATCAAATCAAGAAACAGAAAGAAGAAGGTGGAGCGGCCGCGTAACGACGCGAATCGCCGCATGACAAGTGGAGAATACGATTCATGGCAACCAAGAATGAAGAAATCATTGACAAGATCGCCGAGTTGTCGGTGCTTGAGCTGAGCGAGCTGATCAAGGCCCTCGAAGAGAAGTTCGGCGTCACGGCCGCGGCCCCGATGATGATGGGCGGCATGATGCCCATGGCCGGCGGTGGCGAAGCTGCGGCAGCCGACGAGGGCCCCACGTCCTTCGACGCGATCCTCGCCGATGTCGGCGGTCAGAAGATCCAGGTCATCAAGGAAGTCCGCGCCCTGACCGGTCTCGGCCTGAAGGAAGCGAAGGACCTCGTCGACGGCGCTCCGAAGCCCATCAAGGAAGACATCTCCGAAGACGAAGCCAAGGAGATCAAAGAGAAGCTCGAAGCCGCCGGCGCCAAGATCGAGATCAAAGGCCACTAAGCGCGACGCGCCAATTCTTCACGAGTGGCGGAACCGGCCGGTTTCGCCACTCGTGTTCTTTTTGTGAGGGAGCGATGCCAACCTGTCGCGACGCGTTTCAGGTTTGGTTGCCCGTCGCGGTCTGCTCCAAGGCCTCGATTATCGCCAGGTATCGCCGTTCGTTGGCGAACATGGCAAACGCGAACAGCACTTCGATGGCGACCACGCCGAGACACAGCAGGAACACGATCGGCAACAACACCGCAGAAAGTTCCATGGTCGACGGTTCCAGCGTGCCCGCTTTCACGTGGTCGGCGACGTAGAACGGGTTAGCCATAAGAGGCACGCGGAAGTAGATTGTCGCCCCCAGCGCTGCCAGCAGGCCAAGCAGCAGCGCGCCCGCCAGATTCCAGGCTTTGGCGAGCTTGCGTCGTCGCTGGAGAAACGCCCGGTCTTCCTCATCCATTTCTATTCCCCCATCACCTTGATAATCAGACGCTTACGGCGTTGGCCATCAAATTCGGCGTAATACACCTGCTGCCACGGCCCCAAGTCAAGTTTGCCCTCCGTAATGGGAACAATGACCTCGTGATGAACGATCAGGCTCTTGAGGTGGGAGTCCCCATTGGTTTCGCCGGTCTGGTGGTGGCGGTAGTCTTCCCGGAACGGCGCAAGCCCTTCGAGCCACTCGTCAATGTCCGCGATCAGGCCCGACTCTGCATCGTTCACGTAGACGCCTGCCGTGATGTGCATGGCGCTCACGAGCACCATCCCTTCCTTGACTCCGCTCTTGCGAACCACCGCTTCAACCTCGCCCGTGATGTTGATGTACTCCCGGTGTTTCTTCGTGTTGAACCAAAGGTACTCCGTCGCAAACTTCATGGCTCGTCCCCTTCCGGATTCTCTGCTATGATGTGCGGGCAAACGCGCGCACATGGGCGGATGTTGTTGCGCTTCACCCAATTATAGAACCGGACGCACCGTACTTGCACGGTTCGAACCGGTCAACGCCCGCGTCCAATCGTGCGTTCAGTTGAAACGAGGCGTTGGATAGCTCGGTCTGAAGTCTGGCGATACGTGTGCCGCGGCCAACGGTCAAAAAGGAATTCATGCAGCATCATCGTGGTATCTGGTTGTTTACGGGATTTTTCGTCCTGGTGGCAGCCATCATCCTTGCCGTACGCGATGCGCGCGCGCCGGCCCGCGCACCCGTCATCGACACCCCCGTCAAAGTCGTCGCCTCCAAACTTTCGGAACGGCAGATCGAAATGCTCGTCATAACCATGAAAGCCTGCCTCGAAAACGACCCGCAAGCGCGTCGCGCCAATACCCGATCCCTTGTGGATGGCGTGGCCGCCCTCGCCGCAGACGGCATCTACGAGAGTGCGGACACGTACTACGCCTTAGGCGTGTTGCGGACGGCACAACTCGACTTCCCCGGTGCGGAAGCGGCCTACCAGAAGGCAGTAGAGCTGCGACCGGATTGGAACTGGGTGTACAACGGGTTGGGAATACTGAAGCACACCCAGGGACAGTATGCCGAAGCCGAGGCCGCCTTCCGGAAAGCCATCGAATTGGACCCCGCCTGGAGCCGCGCGCACAACGATCTCGCCATTTTGCTCCGGCTTACCGGGCGCCTCGAAGATGCCGAAGTACACGCCCTTCGCGCGCTGGAACTCAACCCCGATGCCGTGGCGACGCACAACAACTACGGAAACCTCCTCGTGGCGTTGGAACGCTATGACGAGGCCGAAGCGGAATACCGGGCCGCCATCGCCCACGAACCCGACCATCCTGCCCCCTATTACAACCTGGCCTGCCTGGCCAGCCTGCGCGGCGACCGGGAAGTGGTTGTTCCGCTGCTCCTGTGCGCCATCGAATTCGACGCTTCCTACCGGGACGAAGCGAAGTTCGATGAAGACTTCGACGCCGTCCGCGACGACCCCGCTTTTCGGCTCCTCGTGCAAGGCACGAACGGGGAACGGATGACACGCCTGCCTGAGTAATCCGGTCTGGCACGCAGGTTGCTCCTTCTATCGACGACCGGTCACGTTCGACGGCAGGAGGAGAGTTTCATGGCGTTTCCGATTCTGGAAGGGGTTCAGTTGCTGCATGCCGCGCGGGGCCTGCTGCACGAGATCAAGGGAATCGGCGGTGGTGGCAAAGCAAAAGCACCAAACAACGCTGTGACAATGACTTCCACAAGCTTCGCGAAGCTCCTCGAGGCGGCCCAGCAGGGCAACACCAAGGCAATCGCCACCAAACAGGACGAAGGCACGGACGGCGTATCGAGCGATCGGTTCTCCAATCTGCCCACCAATTTGGCGGCGCGCCTCGAGGAAGAAATTGCCGCATTCCGGGAAGAACTCTCCGCCCTGTTTGATGAATTGCCCATTGACGACCTCCCCGAGCTGGTGCTTACGTCGGACGCAGAAGGGAATGTTGTGGTTGCGAACGACCACCCCGATGCGGAGATGATCGAGGCCCTCTTTAAGGCTCACCCCATGTTGGCCAACGCCTTTCACCGGCTCAGCGTGAATGCCAGCCTGGTGCGAACCGCGGCGGTCCAGTTCCCGGCGAGTCTGGGATACCTGCGCGACCCGCAGGGCACGACCATGGCCATCGGCGAATCCCTCTCCGGCGCGAACAGTCCGCGGAACTTCCAGTTGACCATCGGCCCCAACGGCGTCTTTACCTCCTTCGGATCGACGACGACCGACACGAGCGGCGATTCCACGACCGCGTAACGGCCCTCTTTCACTGCGGGATTCGTCGGCGGTACACTTCTCTCGTGCGCATCCGGCGCCTAAGGAAAGTACCGGTCATGGCTGCAACGCGACGTATCGCTGCATTCCTGTTGCTTCTCCTCATCTGCCTATCGGGTGACGCGGGAGCGCCTCTCCCTGGCGACCCCGATCTTCTCGCTTTGGTTGATACCGAATTCACCTCCGTCGAAGACTTCCTCATACGCGTATCCGACCTCGAAACGGCGCTGGCAAGCAAAGGCGACAACCGCGCCGTTTTTGCGGGCATGTATCGCGTGTTGACGGAGAACGGGCTGGAGAGCATTCAGAACGGAACCTATGACGATCCCGATTGGGTGACGCGGTTCGTGGTCGCGTTTGCCAATTTGTATCGCGAAGCCTTCTATCATTTCGAGACGGGACAGTACGACGAGGTGCCGGAGGTTTGGCGCATCGTCTTTGAAGCCGCCCAAGCGGACGAGATCACCGCGTTCCAGCACGGCTTGTTGGGGGTTCACGCCCACATCAATCGAGACCTGCCTTTCGCGTTAGCCCGTGCCACGCCGCGGGGGGAACGCGCCGCGCGATTCCCCGATTTCCAACGGACCAACATCATGGTCGTAAACTCCACGGAGGACGTGGAGTCGGTGGTATCCGAGACCTATGCGCCCGCGCTGACGGGTTTCGACATGCGTTTCCGCAACGTGGACGAAGCAATACTCGGTCAACTCGTCTCCACCTGGCGCCAACGAGCCTGGCGCAACGCGCGCCTCTTCGACGGCAGCGAACCCGAATGGGTCGAGCAATTCGCGATGGCCTACCTGGATCGAATCACCGCACGGCAAGCGCTACGGATGGCCACAGATTTCGGAAAGTCCTCCAAGCGCGAGCGCAACTACGCGTGGGGGTGGGATTCCCGATAAACCTCTTTGAGGCGGTCGATACTAACGTGCGTGTAGATCTGCGTGCTGGACAGGCTCTCGTGGCCGAGCAGTTCCTGCACGACGCGGAGGTCGGCGCCGCCGTTCAGCATGTGGGTCGCGAAGGTGTGGCGGAGCGTGTGGGGTGAAATGGCGCGGCGGGTGGGCAACGCTTGACGCACGTACTGTTCCACCACCCGTTGCACGCTGCGCGTCGTGAGCGGTCCCCCGCGAAAGTTCACGAAGAGCCGATCGTGCTTCGGATTGCCGAGTGATCCGCGGACGCGCAAGTACGCCTGCACCGCGTCCACGGCGTAAGAACCGAGATAGGCGATACGCTCTTTGCGGCGCTTGCCGAGCACGACCGTTTGCCCGCTCACGAGATCGACGGAACGTAACGTCAGGCCAGCCAATTCCGCGACGCGGATGCCGCTGGAATAGAGCGTTTCGAGAATGGCGCGGTCGCGGATGCCGAGCGGCTCGGTCGGGTCCGGCGCTTCCAGCAACGCCGTGACTTCAGGGATGCTGAGGACGTCGGGCAAATCGCGGGCCAGTTTCGGCGACTTCACGGTCTGCGCCGGATTCACCTCCAACTCGCC
>JAHDWY010000221.1:0-1539 GCA_023384315.1 Candidatus Hydrogenedentota bacterium
AAGCTATTGTTTCGGTCTGCTCTTGTATCAATCGGAGCAGGGGTGAATTTCACTCCAACGCGATCTTCGCCAGGTAAATGCTGGTCTTCTCCTCATGCGAGGCGTAGTAGCTCATCCACAGAATCCCGTCGTGCCAGACCAACCCCGGATAACTCGTATCGCCGCCGCTGGGCAAGGTCAGCACCGGCTCGTAGCTCGTGGTGGTCATCCGCGCGAGCACCGTCTTCGCGCCGCCGGGATAGTACCGGCCCGCCGCCCAAAGGCTGCCGTCAGGAATCTGGATAAAGTTCGGACCGCCGCACTGGTAGTCGGTCTCCGTCCATGACCAATCCGTGTACGGCGGCTCGCTGGTTCCGATCCAGCACATCTTCGACCCTGCCTCGCGCCGCACGAGCGCGACCATCGTATCGTCCGGCAGAAATCGTAGCGTCGTCTCATTCGGCCGCTCGGGGATATCAAACTTCGTGACCGGCTCGTAGTTGACACCGTCGGTGCTGCGATACAGGTTCAACCGCCATTCCAACGGCTCGCCCGAATTGATGTTGTACGAAACGCCATAGGCGACGCCGTCGTTCCACGTCACCCGCCAGAGCCAGTCCCCTTCGGACAACACGCGCTGCGGCGCGGTCCAATTCGTGCCGTCTTCGGAGAACGACACGCGCGGCTGACGCCCGACCAACTCGTCGTTGCGATAAACCGAACCGCCCATGACCACCATGAGCCGGTTGTCCGGCGTGATGGACAACTTTGGATCGCGGAGGTCGATACCTTCTTCCTCAAGCAAGCCGACGGATTCCCACGCGGTACCATCTGCGGACGAGATGATGCGCGTTTTGCCATCACCTTTCACGTGGCCCTCCGCCTCGCGGAAGGTGCAGTACCAGCGGTCGTTGAACCGGATGAGATCGGTAAACGCGTTGTGCCCGCCTTGGTCCCAAATCTTCTCCACGGACAACAGCTCCGCTTTGCGCGTGCTCTCCGCGCGGAGATTGAGATCATCGATGAAGACCGTTGCCGGATGCGTCGCGTTGGAGACGAATCCGTACCAGTTCAAGCGATTGAACTCGGGACTGCCACAGGCAAGATCCGTCAACTCCACAGCTTCCCGATCGGGAATCGCAATGGTCAGGTCATACTTGCCATCGGCGGCGCGGCCCAGGGGACAGGAAATCCTCAAGTCAATCCACGTGCCGAGTGGCGCTTTCGCGACCGCCTGCCCTGACGCGCGGATGCTGCCATCCGGGTCGAACCAGATCGACGGTCCCACGCGGTAGGGATTGCTGCTGTCGCGCCACTCGTGATAGAAGGACGCGCCTTCCTCGACACGAATGCTGAACGTGCCCACCGCAAGCCCGCTGCGCAGTCCCGGCCCGTACACCAAGTGCGGATTGAACGACTTCTCCAGCCCTTCCGCGTCGGTGAACTTCAGACTGTGCTGTCCCTGCGCCGCAGTTTCCGCCGTCACTCGGATCTGCGCCGCGCCTTCCTCACCCAAGGTGTCAGCGCCGTTCGCAGTCTGGCCCGGCTCGGCCGATTCAA
>JAHDWY010000221.1:1585-2197 GCA_023384315.1 Candidatus Hydrogenedentota bacterium
TCCTTCACATGTTTCGGTTGCGGCGGCGCTGGAGGGGAGAACGGCTCTCGCGCGATTTGCTTCGGCGCGTTCACCCATTCCGGATCGCCATAGAGTCCCGCCTTGCTGAAGTCGAAGGGCACAAACCCAACGCCCAGCGCAGGCGAACCCTCCTGCAGCCGGAAATCGCCGCGTTCCGCATCCACGAACAGCGGGTCCGCGATGATCGAATGCTCGTCGTACCCGGCCGCTTGCCATTCCTCCCACGACCGGCCCGCGAATTCGATCTCCTGGCCGGAGGTGTCCCAATACACATTCCCATCCGCCGTCCAGTTGCCATTCTTCCACGTGCTGCCCAGCAGCGAGCCGTTGTTGAAGTACACGATATTGTTCGCGAAGAAGAACGAGTTATGCTCCTCTTCGCGCGACCGCACGATCTGCGGCGTGGCCGAGAACGCGAGAATGTTGTTCACGACGCGATTGTCGCGACCGTAGTGCTGGTGAAAGGTGCCGGTCCGCACGTTATAGACAAGATTGTTGGCCAGCAGGATTTCGCTGCTGCCTTCGTCGGTGTAGAGTCCCCACCCGCCATAGAGCCGCGGATGAGACCACACGTCGTGGATGACGTTGCCG
>JAHDWY010000221.1:2207-2557 GCA_023384315.1 Candidatus Hydrogenedentota bacterium
TGCCGAAGAGCGTCGTGCCGTGGGAGATGCCGAGCGTGTAGATCCCGCCCATGTCGTTGAGCTGGCCAAGGCCGATGTTGTGAATGTGGTTGTAGTCGATGTGATTGTTGTTCGCCGAACTCGGCTGGTATCCCCAGGACCAGCCCACGGACACGCCCGTGTACCGGAAGTCGCAGATTTCATTGTGCGTCACTTCGTTGAAAGAACTGCGCCCGATCCACGCGCCCACCGCCGACCGAAACACGCGGCCGCCCTCGTGAATGAAATTGTTGTCCACCACGTTCCGCGCGCAGACTTCGTTCTCGGACGCGGGATCGCCGCCTTCGCCGATGCGCACGCCGCCCGCGCCG
>JAHDWY010000221.1:2567-7340 GCA_023384315.1 Candidatus Hydrogenedentota bacterium
GCCGAGGTCATAGAGTTCACACTGCCGCAGTTCGTTGTGCTGGCTGCCCGCGCGGAACCAGACGCCGTAGTTGCCGACATGCCGCACGTTGCAGCGCTCGAAGGTGCAGTGCCGCGCGCCAACGGTCTGCACGGCCGCGTCGACCTTGAACGCTGCCTGCGCATCGCTATGGCCTTCCGGCGCGATGGGGTATTCGGTGAAGTGGAAGTCGAGTCCTTCAAACCGCAGGTGCTCGACAAACTTGCCCTCCGCGGGCGCGCCTTCGAGCACCAACAGTTGCGGCGCCACGGGCGCGACGACCTCTGCGGTCGCCATATCCTCTCCCGGCATGGGGATGTAATAGAGTTTTCCGGTCTTGCGGTTCAGGTACCACTCGCCGGGCTGGTCGAGTCCTTCAAAAAGGTGTTCCACGTAATACCGCTGATCGGGTTGCCAGTAGCCGAAATGCCACCGCGCGGGCCCCGTGAATTCAACGATGTGGTTCTCCAGGTCGAGATTCTTCACCCGTAAGAGCGACGTGGCCCAGGAATGAAACACGACCACAATCGCGTCATCCAACGACTCCCACGCCTGCAGTTGGTCCGGATTGTAGTAGAACTTCGTCGCGCTCTTGACCTCCTTGCCTTCCGCATCCTTCTCCATGACCGGACCCACGGTGCGGAAGAAATCGGAGTCCGGCGGATGATCGCCCCACGCGTGCGCCGCGTTCGGCGTGCGCGCCGGCTGACGGCGTTCGCCGTTCACCCATAGCGCGCTGAATTGCCATGAGCCGTTTGCGACTTCCGGAATGTCGGCCGTCCAGTAGTTACCATCCAGTTTCCAGCCGCTGATCGCGCGTCCCCCGTGGATGATCGGTTGCTCCTCCTCAAACGCGCGATACACGATCTCACCCGTCTCCGTTCCCGAATCCTCCGGCGTAAACCGGATGGGTTCCGTAACGGGATACGCGCCGCCACGAATCGTCACGACGGCCCCCTCGGGCAGCGCGCCGTTCGTCTTCGCGTGACGGACCTTGTCGCGCGCGGCCGCGATGGTCGCGAGCGGACCGTCCGTTCCTTCGGCATTAGGCGCGTCGGCGGTTCCCGGCCACGCGTCGTTCCCATTGGGCGCTACGAATAACCGCAGCGGTTCTGCATCGACAGCGAGGCTAAGCGTGAGACACAAGGCAAGGATAGATGCGACGGCAAGATGTATTCTCATAGACATACGGACTGACTCCTTCCGAACTGCGTTAGGCAGAACCACCATATTGACCAACTCCTGGGAAGGTTGCAAGGCGGCAAAAGGAGCGCGGGTTTTCCAACCCGAGACATGAAGAACCAATTAGTGACAAGAATTGACAACCAACAGATGCGCCTGACAAAAGCACCAAATGGACTGTAGTGATTCACGGGCATCCTGCGGACTTGGGAGAACCAGACCCGGCGAACTCATTTCCCAAACTAAGCCAAGGCATCGTCAAACGTATCGACGTCACGCTCGGGCGCGCCCTCGCCGCCCCGGAGGGGCGAACGACTGTAGCCCAACGTGGAGCGAAGCGGAACGTTGGGTTGGCTGATTCTCCGTGCTCACGAAGCCCCGGAGGGGCGACAGAATTGTTGCTCCAACCGTCGTCACGGCTACCTGATCAATTCGCGATCGTTGCGTCGACCGAGAGTCAGAACTGGCCAATTGCAGTGCACAAAGTCGCCGCACCCTCTCGCGATCGCGGGCATAGCGGGTTGGAAAACCCGCTCTCCTCTGGTGTCCTCGATTTTCGGGGACGCACTACCTATGATATTGGACAATTCTGCCAACCCCGCGCGAAAGTTGACCAAGAACAAGAGGACCTCATGTCGCTCCACGAAACACTCCGATTCGCTCTCCGATCGCCAATCAAATTCCGCTGCATCGCGCTACTGGTCACGTTGTTACTTCCCGTTCTAGCTGTCGCGCAAGAAGACGAGGAAGCCGAAGAGGTCCGCGACTACCTGGAACTGCAACACGCATTGACGCTGGACTTTGAAACGCCCCACACCGATTGGGCGCAACCCTATGCCGGCGGCACGACCCGCGTTCTCTACTTTATGCCGTGGGCACAAGGTTCGACGCTGGGTCGCGAGATCGTGGAGTTGATGCAGCGCTTCGATCTCGACGCGGACGCGGTGTACTACCTGCAAGGTTCGCGGCTGCTCGGCGACAGCCGTCCGGATTGGTACGGCGGCGACCCGGAAGCGGGAACGAACCGAGCCTTGCGCTTGCTAGATGGAGACGTCGACGTACTTCTCTTCAACTACCTCTTACTAGAGTCACTCCCCGAGACCGTGCGCGCCCGTATCCTGGAGAAAGTGCAGAGCGGTACGGGCCTGGTGCTGATCGGTGACGAGCAAGCCCCGTTCTTCTCCGGCGTGACGGCCATCGAAGCCTCGCCATCGGAACACATGACAGGCCAATACAACACCCTGGGCGAGGGTCGCGTCGCGATGTTGCCCAACCGCGCGACGTTGCAGTATCAACTCGGCTGGGAGACGGACCTCGACTACCAGATGTCCGATCTCGGACGCATACTTCTCTGGGCGGCCAAGCGCGAACCGAAGGTTGCGATTGCGGTCTCAGGACTGCCCGCTGAAGTCCCGCGCGACGAACTCGGCCAGCAGAGCGTGAAGGTCTCCATCGATACAGACGGCGAATCGGGCAACGTTCGAGCAGTACTTCATCGATGGGACGGATATCGACAGGATCTGGGCGAAGCGGCATTCCCAGGGGGAGCGGAGTTCACCCTGCCCGCCTTGCGTTCCGGCGCATATCACGTCGACATCTTCGCGGAAACCAACGACGGCATCGCGAACTGGTCCAGTACGCCGTTCACGGTCATCGATGACCGTGCGATCGCTTCAGTCGAGTTAGACAAAGACTGGGCCGAAGCCGGCGAGACCATCGAAGGTAAGATCATTATGGAAGGGAAAATCGGTGGAGACGCGTCCCTCGTGGTGCGGCTGGTCGACGCCAACAACCGTATCCTGATTCAAAGCGACGTGCCATCCGGCAGCGAAGGATCATTCGCACTGGATATCAAACCTTGGATGCCCGCGCTCATGCGCGTCGAAGCGGCGCTTTTGGAGGAGAACGAAGAAGTCGCTTCCGCGTACGCCTATCTCAAGGTCACGAACCGCAACCGCGACCAGTTCAACTTCATCATGTGGAACCTGGCCTCCGGCGATCTCGCGCCGTATGCGGCCGAAAGCATGGCTCGCAATGGCGTCACGGCAATCCTCCAGGGCGGCGAGCCTCCCCTCTACATGGCCCAATACGATCTCGCCTTCGTGCCCTATGCCGCCAGTTTCCGCGCAAGCAGTCATACCACCACCGCCATGCTCGATCCGGAGACAGGCGAACTCAAGACCGGCTGCGTCCATGACGAGGAGAAGATGTGGAAACAGGTGAACGAGACCGCGGAGCGCATGAAGTCCGCGCGCGAACTCGGCGTGTTCGCCTACTCGCTCGGCGACGAAAACGCGGTCCGCGCGTCGTGTCTTAGCCCGCACTGTCTCGAAGCCTACCAAGGGTACCTCAAACAACAGTACGGCGATATCGCCCAATTGAATGAGGAGTGGGGGAGTAGTTACGGCTCCTTCGATGAAATCGAACTGCTTTCCGAAGGCGACCTCCCGGCGGCAGACGCCCCGGAATGGTTCAGGACCTATTTTGCCGATTGGGATCGCTTGCACCGGACCGACAACGAGGGCGCCGAAGGCGAGGCCCTTGACCGGCAAGTGAAAATGGGCGCCATCAACGACGAGCTACGCGCGCTCCAGGCCGGTAACTTCGCGCGCTGGTACGACCGCCAGGCATTCCAAAACTACGGCTACGTACAGTGGTGCAAGCGGTTTCAGGACGCGTTCCGCAAGATCGATCCCCAAGCCTGGACGGGTTTCGAGGGCACCGACAGCTTTACCATCCGCAAACTGACCACGCGGTCCCGCCAAGGCGGCGATCTGGATGCCTTCGTGCGCGAGATGGACTATTTTGGTCCCTATGAAGGCCCCGCCAACGAGGTCGTGCGCTCCATCGCTTCTCCTGAGTTCCCCAAAGGGAACTGGATCGGCTACCACCCCGAACTGGATATCCTCATCGACAAGTATTGGCGTCAAATTGCCGACAACATGAACGCCGTGCAGTGGTGGCGCTTCGACAACCTCGACGGATACAACGGCTATATCACTCCAGCCTTTGATCCTTTTCCCGCCGTGCTCGAACTAGTGGACGACACCGCGGTCGTGCGCGAAGGCCTCGGCACGCTGCTCATGCATTCCGACATGCACGACGACGCTATCGCCATGCTCTATTCGCTCCCGTCCACGTATATCGCACATTTCGACGGCAACGACACCTATGGCCTGCAGAAACGCGACCACGACAAATGGCACCAACTGCTCCATGGCGCGGGACTTCAGTTCCGCTACGTGACCGACCGCATGCTCCGCCTCGGGGAGTTTGACGCGTCTCGCTACAAGGTCTTGATTCTGCCACTGGCCTTTGCCATGTCCCCGGAAGAAGCGGACGTGATTCGCGCGTTCGTCGAGAATGGCGGCACGGTCATCGCCGACCTTCGCCCCGCTATCTACGATGCCCACTGCAAGCCCCTCGGCGATGGACTGCTCGACGACCTGTTCGGCATCAAGCGCACCGGCAATCGCGAGGCGGAGAAGGTCGACCGGCTTCGCGTACAGGGCGATATCAACGGCCAGGAACTGCGAATGGACTGGGGCAACTGGCACGGCAAGGACATCTATC
>JAHDWY010000222.1 GCA_023384315.1 Candidatus Hydrogenedentota bacterium
GTGTCATCATCACGGGGTCAGGGAAAACCTTCACGGTGGCCAATGTCGTCGCGGAGGTGAACCGTCCGGCGCTGGTTATCGCGCCGAACAAGATTCTTGCGGCCCAGTTGTATTCGGAGTTCAAGGGTCTCTTTCCCGAGAATGCGGTCGAGTATTTCGTCAGCTATTACGACTATTACCAGCCGGAGGCGTACGTCCCGACAACGGACACGTATATCGAGAAAGAGTCGTCTATCAACGACGAGATCGACAAGATGCGCCATTCGGCGACGCGAGCCCTGCTCACGCGGCGCGACGTGATCATTGTTGCCAGCGTGTCCTGCATCTACGGTATCGGCTCTCCAGAGACGTACAACGCGTTGCGCGTGGAATTGGAGCCGGGACAAACGATCGACCGCGAGGATCTCATTGCGGGCCTCGTCGCGATGCAGTACAACCGGAACGACGTGGACTTCTACCGCGGCACCTTCCGCGTGCGCGGCGATACCATCGATATCTTTCCCGCGTACGAAGCGGAGATCGCGGTACGCGTTGAATTGTTCGGCGACGAGATCGACGGGCTCTACGAAATCGATCCCCTGCGCGGCACGGTGAACCGGAAACTGCGCCGGACGGCCATCTATCCCGGTTCCCATTACGCGACGACGGCGGACGTGTTGCGCACGGCGATCCAGGGCATCGAGTTCGAGCTGGAAGAGCGCGTGAAGGACCTGGAAGACGAGAACCGTATCCTCGAATCGCAACGTCTTTCGCAACGCACGCGGTTCGACATCGAAATGCTCAGCGAGATCGGATACTGCAACGGCATCGAGAACTATTCGCGGCACCTGGACGGCCGCATGCCGGGCGAACCGCCGTACACGCTCATCAACTACTTTCCCGACGATGGAATCATTGTGCTGGACGAAAGCCACATTACCGTTCCGCAACTGGAGGCCATGTACAAGGGCGACCGGTCGCGCAAGGACAAGTTGGTTGAATATGGATTCCGCCTGCCCTGCGCGCGGGACAACCGGCCGCTCAAGTTCGCGGAGTTCGAGAAACTCGCGGGACAGCGCATCTACGTCAGCGCCACGCCAGGACCCTACGAGTTGAAAGCCAGCGAAGGCCTCATCGTGGAACAGGTCGTGCGCCCCACAGGGCTGATCGATCCGGAAGTCGAAGTGCGCCCCGCGTCGTCGCAGGTGGACGATCTGCTCGACGAGATCCGCAAGGTCGTCGCGACGAATCAACGCGTGCTGGTCACGACGCTGACCAAGCGCATGGCGGAAGACCTCACGGAATACCTGCGCGATCTAAACATTCGCGTGCGCTACATGCATTCCGACGTGGAAACGCTGGAACGCATTGAACTCGTGCGCGCCTTGCGCGCGGGCGAGTACGACGTGATGGTCGGCATCAACCTGCTCCGGGAAGGGCTGGACCTGCCGGAAGTCGCGCTTGTCGCGATCCTCGACGCGGACAAGGAAGGCTACCTTCGATCCGAGACAAGCCTCGTGCAGACCTGCGGCCGCGCGGCGCGCAATGTGAACGGCCGGGTCATCATGTATGCGGACACGGTTACGGGATCGATGAAGCGCGCACTCGAAGAGATGGAGCGCCGGCGCGAAAAGCAGTTGGCCTACAACAAAAAGCACAAGATCACGCCGCGCTCGATTCAGAAAGCCATCGCCGACGTGTTGAACAGCATACACGAACGCGACTACGTGACCGTCGCCAAAGCGGCCGAGGAACAGGATCTCTACGTGCCCACCTTCAACTTGGCAAAGACCATCCGCGACCTGAAGAAGAAGATGAAAGAAGCCGCGGGCAAGATGGAGTTCGAGAAGGCCGCCGAATACCGGGACCGCATCCTCGCATTGGAACGCCGGCAGATCGAGGAGGGGCTGTAGCCCCCGGTTTGCTCGTCCCCCGCCAACTGGTACAATTGCGCGATACAGCGAGGAACCCCCATGCGCAATTTGCACCGTCTGACTTCGATCGTTCTTCTGCTCGTCTTGGCATTGCCGGCCGCCGCGCAGCGGAACCAGACCGGTTTCGGCGCGTCCACGCGCGACGTGGTGGACGCGCCACCAACTCCCGAGCCGGAATCCACGCCCGAAACGAAACCCGATACCGACGAGTCTCCAGTTGACGATCCTGGAAAACTGGTCCAGTCCCTAAACCTGCGCCAACGGGTGTCGCAACTGATGCTGGTTACCCTCACCGGCACGCCCAGGCCGGACGCGTCCGATCAGGAACTGCTGGCCAAGTACTCGCCGGGCGGCGTCATCCTACCGCCGGTATCGCGGCCCACAACCGCGGCCAGCTACGTCGCGGCAATCCGGCAGATGCCCATGGAGATGGCGACCGGTATTCCACTCTTCATTGGCACGAACCTGTACGAGCTGCCGCGACGGGGCAACGCGCAGTTGGACGACAGTTTCATCGCGCTGCCCTCGTTGCTGGCGATTGCCGCGGCAAACGATGCGGACGTCACCAAACGGCTGGCCGGGCTGACCGCAGACCATCTCACGCTCATGGGCTTTAACTTCCATCTGGGACCCTCACTGTCCCTGGCCCCGACCTTGCCCGACGCGACCGGCAGCATCGAATGCCTTGGTTCCGATCCTGCCTTCGTTGGCGACACGGCTGCGGCCATCGTCTCCGCCATGACTGAACACAAGGTTATCGCTGTTCCCATGGGATTCCCGGGGGGCGGCGCCAACCGCGCGCCGCGAATGCCGGCTATTCTGCTTACGCCGTCAGCCACGGTCGCCGAGATTGATCTCCTGCCTTTCAAGAAAGCCATTGAAGCCGGGGTAGAGGTAATCCACGTAGGGAACACACTGGTCCCGACACTCGATCCCGCGAACGAGCCCGCGAGCCTGTCGTCCGTCGTCATGCGGGACATCCTGCGGCAGCAACTGGGTTTCCAGGGCGTCATCATCGCGGGGCCCATGGATACCAACGACATCGCCGTCAAACATGACCCAACCAAAGCCGCTATAATGGCCCTGCAAGCCGGCGCGGACATGATCTACTGGAACGAGGCCGGCCGCCGGGTCATGAAGACCGTCGACGACGTCGTCACCGCCATCGGCAACGGTGAGATGAGTCAAGACGCCGTGGACACGTCGCTTGCGCGCATCATCGCACTGAAGGAAAAATACGAACTGCGGAAGCGGGAGTTGCCGACCACGAAGGACGCGGCGGCGCTGGCGAAAAAGAAGGCTTATCCCGACGAGTCGTACGAAATAGAACGCCGTTCCATCACGCTCGTTCAGAATCGCGGCAACGTGCTGCCGCTGAACAAGGCCGAGTCGGTACCGGTGGGCGTGACGGGCGTCGCGGGAGTCGAGACCCTTGCGGACGCGTTGGAGGAATACATCAAGCCGGTATCCCGGCAACGAATCGGCTCCGCGAAGTACGGCGGCGAGATCTACGACTTCGAGATTGCGCGGCTGACGTCCCACATTCGTGGCATCAAAACGGTCGTCGTGATCGTCACGCCGGATATCCGCATGAGCACGCAGCTCGAACTGATTTCCGCGCTGCGCAGCAAGGGCGTCCGGGTTGTTGTGGTTCTCGTGGGGTATCCAAGCACCTTGCCGGATTTGGTCGATGCTGAAGCAATTGTTTTGAGTTACAGCAGTCCGGATGCGATCGATCAAAGTATGCGGGCGGTCGCAGATGTGCTTGTCGGACAGGGGCCGTTGGGTCTGTTGCCCGTGGTTCGCGACATCCACGCGAAAGTGGGCGAACCAGTATCTTTCAGCGTGCTCGACATCCTGCGGTCTCCGTCGGGGATGCTGCCGGTGACCATCGAGGCCCCGTTCGTGGCGGGCCTTTCCGTCCCCTATGACCCCACCTTCTCGCTCAGGAAGGTTGAGTGGGACTTCGGCGACGGCAAGCAATCCAAGGAGTTTTTCGTGGAGCGCGCCTATACGGAACCGGGACGCTACCCGATTACATTGACGGTTACGGACAAATTGAAGCAGACGACTTCGCGCACACTTTACGCCGTGGTCGAATAGGGGGATTCTGCATGTACACGTCAAGCAAGGGATTACTCTGTCCGCGAGCCGCCGTACTTGCCGCAATCGCGGGCGTACTGGCTTGGCATGCATCGGCTGCCGAACCTGAACTCCTCTGGTCGTATGAAGCCCAATCGAACTTGTATCCTTCGCCCCTTGTTGCGGATGTCCACCCCAGTCCGGGCCTGGAGTCCATCATCAGCGACAGCGAGGTTCGCGAAATGCTGTGCGTCGACGCGAATGGTGAATTGCTCTGGCGATACAACGGGGGATGGACCCGGCGACTGACTTCGGGTGCTTCGCTCAGCTCTACCGCGCGCGACGGCGCGGGCACGCTCTTGATCGGCAACTCGGATGGGAAGCTCTGCTGCGTTGACGCCGCGACCGGCCAGGAACTCTGGACGCGCAGCGTCGGGTCGATCGAATGGGGCACGGCTATTTGGGCCGACCTCGATGGCGACGGTGTTGACGAGGCTATCGCGGGCACGCAGAACGCCATCGTGGCGCTCACCGCGGCGGGCGACCCGCTCTGGACGCGCGACGCGTTCGAGGACAAGCCCGTGAATATCAACGGTCCGATTGCCGCGGCGGATCTCGACGGCGATGGCCGCGTGGAGATCGTCGCGCTCGACCAGTCTGGACCCTTCTGCGTTAGTTTCGACGGCCAGGTGCGCTGGCGCCGGATTACCGGCGATCAATTTCAAGGCGCGCCAGTCGTCACGCGATTAGTCAGCGATGGGCCCGCCACGATCCTGGCGTTATCCGGCGACAGCGATTTTGTGTACTGCTTCGACGCGTTGAATGGCGAACCGCTTTGGAAGTGCGGCATTCTCGGCTCGCCAGATGCTTACGCCGCGGGGGGACTCGCGGCCGGCGATATTGATGGCGACGGCTCCACCGAGATTATCGCTCCGGACAATTCCGGGCACGTCCACTGCGTCGATCATACCGGGACGCTGCGGTGGGTTTTCACGACGGACAAGGCTACGCACAGCGCCGCGTCCATCGGCGACGTGGACGGTGATGGCGAGATCGAAATCCTCGTCGCGAGCGGCGATCACAATCTCTACTGCGTCAACACGCACGGCCGCCTCGAGTGGAAGTATCGAACCGGGCTACGCCTGATTCGTCCCGCTACGATTGCGGATATCGACGGCGACGGCAGGACCGACATTCTTTTCGGCGGCAGCGACCGCAGGTTGCGGTGCCTCACGCTCGGGGGCCGATACGACCCGGCTCTGATACCGTGGCCATCCAATCGCGCCAACGTCGCGCAAACGGGATCCACGTTGAATCGCAAAACAGACACGCCACGGCTGGTGTCCACCACACGCGAACTCGTCGACAACGGCGATTTCCGCCGCGCCGAGTCCCGGCAGGACGACGGCGACGACGAAGGCGGACCTCCGGCCGTAGTGCGCGTGCCGATTAGTTGGCGCGAGGAGTCCCTGGAGTCGAACCTTCGTTGGACCGAGTCGGGCGGACGAGACGATTCGCCCTGCGCGACAGTGCTTCCGAGCGCTGCGAACACGGTCTTTGCGACAAAACCGATCCCTATTGATACCGGCATGGCGCGAGTAGATGTTGAGGTATTCGCGGCAGGAGACAATTGCGAAGCCGTTTCGGCGTATCTTCGCTGGATGGGCGACCGGGGCGAGTTGCGGGTCGACGCGCTGCAATCCGCTGCTGAATCGGAGGGGTGGCGTGCCCTTGCAGGCGCCGGTATTCAACCGCCGGAGAACGCGGAATGGGTCCAGTTGGTCTGCACGACGCCTGCGAGCGACACGGAGATTCGCTGGGACGACGCAACCATTATGGCGCACTATGATGAACGCCCCTTGATCAAACCGGCCGTGAATCAGGTGGGGTACGACATCGGCGCGCCGAAGCGGTTCACCGCGTGGAGCAACTTCGTGGGCGAGTCGCCGGCGACATTCGCGCTTGTGAATGAATCCGGAACCGTCGCATTTGAAGGCGAACTGACACACGAGGGCCGTATTACCGGCGCCTACGGGAACGACTGGGGCAATGAATACTGGCGCGGCGACTTCTCCGCCTTCGACGAACCGGGAACGTATCGGGTCCGGGTTACCATCGACGAGGCATCCGGTGAATCATGGCCGTTCGCCATCAGTGAGGATCGCATCTGGGCGAAGACGGCGGAGCCTGCGTATCAATTCTTCTACTACCAGCGATGCGGCATGGAGGTCCCGGGCTTCCACGGCGCCTGCCATCTCGACGACGCGGTTAGTCCGGACGGCGAGCGGCAGTACAGCTTGTCCGGAGGCTGGCACGATGCGGGCGACTACAACACCTACAACAACGCGCCATACGTATATGGTCTCTTACGCGCATACGAAGCGCGCACCGACGCATTCAATGCCATCGATCGCGACGGCAACGGACAGAGCGATTTTCTCGATGAGATCTCGTGGGGCGCGGATCTCATGCGCCGCATGATTGCGCCGGACGGTTCGTCGCGCGGCGACATCTCCTCCGGCTACGGCTTTTGGGGTCCGCCGGAACTGGAGACCGACAACATACCCAACACGGGAGACGAGCGACGCATCCGCGGCGCGGAGTCGGGAAACGATCCCGCCAACCATCTGGCCGCCGCCGCGAAGATTGCCCGATTCGTCGAACCGAACGACGCCTACGTCGAGGCGGCTAAACAGGCCTTCGCGTGGCGCGCGGAACGCGGCTCCCGCGATGCCCGCCAGTTGAGTGCCGCGCTCGATCTCTACACGTTGACCGGCGAGGCCGCCTACGCGGACGCGGCGCGCGCGCTGTTGCCGGAGGTTGGATATGGTGACGCCGCGATCGTCGAGCGATACGATGAGATCTTCAACGAAGACCATTCTGCTCAGGTACGCGATGCATACGTGGCGCGCGCGGACGCGATTCTCGCGCTTGCGAACAACCCCTTTGGCGTGTACATGTATGGGGCTCCCGACAACCCGACCTTTTTCGGTACGCCGCCCGAAACCGGCGGTTGGCATGTGGGGAACAGCAGTCATGTGCTCGAAGCGGCGAACACCGCTGCGATCGCATACCGCTATACGGGCGACACGCGCTACCTCGCCTTTGTCTACGACCAGCTCAACTGGATTCTCGGCAACAACCCCTACGACCTGTGTCTCATGGAAGGCGTCGGCAGCCGCCATCCGCCGACCTATCATCATCGCTATGCCATGGCAGGCGTGCCGCGCGGCGCGGTGCCGGGGAGCGTGGTGAACGGCATCACCTGGCGCGCGCCCGGCGACGATCGGCCCCACTTCGACATGCGCGGCCTCGACATCCCCGACT
>JAHDWY010000223.1 GCA_023384315.1 Candidatus Hydrogenedentota bacterium
GTGACGGTTCGACGGGAGTTCGAAAAATCGTGTCCATACTCGCAGCATCCTCATAAGTGTTTTCACCTATCGTACGGGCGGTCCGACCTTTGATACAATTACGGAAAGTCAGCACAATGTTTTCCCGAACCGGAGTAAACACCTTGCCACTTCGCAGCAAAACCGAGTTTGTCCCCGTAGAACTGAGCCTGGTCGACCTTCTTGGTCGCGGCTATGTGGATGCCGTCTGCGCCGCCCGCGCGCGTTTGACCGGCGAGAATGCACAACGTCTGAGCGAGCAGGCCGCTTGTCCAGTAGATTTCTATCCACGTTCCATGCAGCGCGCCATGCAGGCGCTGCTGCCGAACGTGGGAAGCTCCTGGTCGAAATCCGCGAGAAACACCGCGTTAGGCGCTGGTTCAGCCGGCTTCGAGGCAAACAGTAAACGGAGCGCCGCGCCGTTGTCCGGCTATGGGGTCTATCGCATCGGCGAGGATGGACGATTGTATTTCCTCGCGAAGAGCGAACATTACCACGCGCCCCTCGGTCACGGGTTTCCCGGATACCAACTGGTGGATCAAGCCCGCTCGTTGGGAATTCCAAACGCCACGCATAACAACACCCGCGGTCATGTCACACGGACCTTGGAAGAGGAACTCATTCGCGTTGCAGCGGGCATCGAACCCGGAAGCCGTTCTGCCGTTCGCCAACATATCGCGTCCAACCGAACCACGCGGCCGAACCGCGTGCTGAACCTGGAAACGGGCAGCCTGGCCGCGGAGGCCGCGCTCAAGATGATCCTGAGCCGGTTCTACAAGGCCCAAGCCGATTCCCCGGAGCCAATCTACGAAGGCCGCGTGCCCGTTATCGTCGTTATTGGCGACGAGGAAGGGGGGCTTCAGGCGAACTATCACGGGACGACGATTTTGACGCAATGCATGCGCGGCATGTGGGGCGGTTTGCTAGACGCGCTGGAGTCTCAGGGGGCGCTTCTCGTCCGCAGCGTGCGGCCAAACGATATCGATGAACTCGAGGCCGTGTTCAAGGTCTACGACAAGAAGCCCTACAAGATTGCCGGGTTTTTCCATGAACTCGTGCTCATGAACTACGGCGGCAAGCGACTCACGCACCAGTTCGTCCGCCGCGCGTACTCGCTTTGCACCAAACAGGACGTGCCCACGGTCGTCGACGAGATTCAGTCCTGCGTGTGGAGCCCCCGGCTCTTTCTCTTTCGCGAATACGGTGTCAAGCCCACCTTCGTGGCGGTCGGAAAAGGCTTTCCCGGCGGGGAGTATCCCGCCTCGCGGATTCTATTCAACTCCTCCTTCGACTGCCTGCCCCAGTTCGGCGCGCTCGTCACCAACGGACAAGAAGAACTCGCGTCCTTGTCCTACCTCGTCACCATGCGCTGGGCCGAAGCCAACGCGGGAGTCACCAGCGACGTGGGCGAATACTATGAGCACGGATTGAAAGACCTCGCATCGCGCTTCAACACCGTTATCGCTTCCATCGAAGGCCGCCGCCACCTCGCCGGCGTCTACTTCCACGACCTCGACCCCGCCAGGACCTTCGCCGAATGCCTCAACAAGTCCGGCCTCGACATCAGCGTGCAGACGTACAAGGCTGGCTGTCCCCCGAGCGCCCTCACCAAACTTCCCTTGACGACCACCCACGAAATGGTCGACTGGATTCTCCAACGCATGGAGAATGCCCTGCAATCCGTTGCGCGCTGATTTTGGTAGCGATGCCTGAGTCACGATGGCACCTCGGATTCAAAGAGCAGGTCATTTCTGACAGACCGCTGAATCCCAAAGATACGTGCCTACTGCCCGGGGTGGTAGTGTCGTGGTGAACATCCTCTCGCCACACGTTACGGTGAACGAGCGTGCCGCACGCCCTGAATTTGCGGCGACCAGCACCACCTGACCGTTGGGATCCAGAAACGAAACGGTGCCAAAATCAGGTGCATTCAATTGCGTTGATTCGATTCGGACAGCACCGCGTTGAATGAACTTCATGAACTGACCGTACATGTAGTAGTCGAAATTGTAGCGAACGGAACCGTCATCCAACAGTTCGACGCTGGTGGGCGTCGCGTTGTGAGGGCCGCGGTTCGGCTTCTGGCGCTCGTCGAGCATGATGACCCAGGCGTTGTAGGACCGGGACCAATGCCGCAGAATCTCCGCCAGTTGCAAAGCTCCCCGCGTTCCAAACACGGATCCCTCCGAGAAGTAAACATGCTTGTCTGGAAACTCGCGCTTTATCAAGGACTGGTTTTCGACTCGTCCCTCGTACAAGTGAAATGCCGTTCCATCCACATACTGCGCCGCCTCCGGGTCCGAAAGAACGGCACGAGGAAAGTCCGGCCGGTTCCAGTTGTGGTCCCAGCACCAAATCTGCGTGTCGACGCCCTGTGCTTCGAACAGGGGGCCAAGGTGATCCCGGATGAAATCCCGCTGTTCCTCCGCGGTCCACAATGTGGTGGGATATGCGGCGTGGACCATGTAGGGCTCATTCTGAATTGTAATCGCGTGAATGGGAATGCCTTCGGCTTCGTATGCCTGAATGAACTTGAGCAAATATTTCGCATAGGCGGGATACCATTCGCGCTTAAGACTGCCAGTGCCCAGGGTGCCCGTCGTCTTCATCCAGGCGGGAGGGCTCCACGGCGACGCGAACAGGAGGAGTCTCGGGTTCTTCTCCAGCGCGATCTTGATCGCGGGCAGCACGTAGGCCCGGTCCTTTTCAATCGAGAATCGAGCAAGTTCCGGATCGGTTTCGCCGGCGGGAAGATCGTTGTACGTATAGTAGGGTTCTCCGATAAAGTCGGAGGCACCAATACAAATCCGCAATAGATTCATGCCAATGCCTGTTTGCGGATCAACAAGGCTTTCGATGACGTCCCGCCGCATATCGTCGGATAGTTTCGAGAGATTCTCACACGTCGCATGCTCCAGCGACGCACCAAGTCCGAGTATGGTTTGGCCTCTGTTGTTCAAATCAACCTCGATGACCGGGGTTGGTTCCGGTCTCTCATCATCCAACGCGATCGGCTGCTCCACGGAAAGCTTACGGGAACCGTCTTCTGTACTGACGATCGTCTGTACCCAATCGCCCCCTTCCGCATGCCATCGTTCCACGCTCAGATTGACCTCACGTACAAAGTCCACGAAGTGATCGTAGGGTTCGTCGTCCTGATTCACGAGTCCGCAATTGTCCCCCGAGAGCGGTTCCTCCGGAATGACCGGGTTGTCCATCCACTTGTACCAGTGGTATCCGACCGCGTAAGGGCGCCGCATAAACGTCTCCACATAGGCGCCGTAACTCAATGAGCGCGCGTAACGCGTGGGAACGACCGGCGCATAGATCCCGTCGGGATTCACGATACCGGAATCACCGGATTTGAACGTCCACTCTTCGATGAGGAACGGTTTGTCTACCTGCTCGCAGATCGCGTCCAGTTCTTTCACCGGAGGACGAGCTTCATAAAATGCCATCGAGATTACGTCAAAGTGCTCCGCCGCGGCTTTGATAAGCGCATCGCCGGGGTAGGTATGGAAACGGCAGCCGAGTATGAGGTGGTTAGGATCGACAGCCCGCAAAGCGCCGATCGCGACGGTCGCGTAGCGATTGAACGCATAGACACAAAATGCGGTGGAGACGGTTCTCGATTCTTCACTGCGCGGATGGAAGTGCTCAGATGACAGACCCGCCATCTCGTCCCACTGCGAGAGATTCGTGCCCCAAGTCTGATTGAATGCGTCGATCGAGTCCGCGCTGCGACGCACAAACTGCAGCGCCTCCTGCCGTCCCGGGGCCTCGCCCGGGTACTCGAGGTAAAGCTGTAGCAGCGTTTTGTCCGTAAGCCAGTGGTCCGGTCCCCAAGTCAGTTCATTGTCCAGGAAGTATCCAATCAAGTTCTTGTCATTCGTGTGCGGTGCCGCCCGCTGTTGCGCGACGTTTTCCGCGTGTTCACGAAAAGTCGGCGACCAGAAGTCGGTAACAATCGCGCCGGGAGGTCGTGGCGCGTGCTGAGCGGAATCCAGAATGACGATGCTGTGCGGCAACCGATCCGCCATCGACCTGCTGCTCCAAGGGCCGATAGTGTTGAATCCCCAATCCGACACGCGCTGATCCTGTGCGGCCGCCCACGTGTCTTCAGACAAATACTTCCGCGCCAGAATATCGTGAAATGGACCCGGTGAAAGGGTGGCGCCAAGCCAGTTGACGTCGGTCACTCCCTTAGACACGAAGGGGCTCCCGTCCGGTGTAATGAACCACCACGTACCATCCACCTTGGCGACACGGAAGTACCCGTCCGGATTCTGGGAAATAAGGGACTCCGGCGCATTCGCCCACCCTCGGAAGCGGTCCACTTCGAGCGGTTGCATCGCATTCTCACTACGCAATGCATCAAGACGCGTTGAATAGTCGCGTTGGTCCGCCGCGTCGTCACCCTCGTGGACCCCACCAGCGCTCGAGCCGCTCTCAATCTCGGGTGTAGTGGCGGCTCCGCTACTCGATAGATTCGCGCAACCGGCGGCCGCCAGGATTGCAGCAGCCAACAGGACGCGAAAAGGATCTTGTGCAATGAATGACGTAATTCTAACCAAGGCCTGAATCTCCAAATCTGTGGCGACCTGCCGTGACGGTTTCCGAACGTGGCTGGAACACTTTACCGTATTCCAGCGACCGAATGCGTGTTACAACAGAACCCGACCTACGAGCTCGTACCGGCGGGCGACGCCATCCGGCAACGCGGCAAAGCGCTACTCGGCGCAAGACACCGATCCCTCCGGACGAACTCGACCATCCGACTCTTCCCCCAAGCCTGCACGAAGCAAGACAAGGCTGCAGCGCGATAGCAGCAATGCTAAGGTCCTCTTGATCGAGGACCCGTACATCCATCACGCGCACCCGCCGTTCCCCGTGTGGAAGAGTTTTTTTTGACATAGGACTGCCTTCCGCGCTATTACTACCCTTCCTTCCGCCCCGATAGTTCAATGGATAGAACAAGTCCCTCCTAAGGATTAGATGCGTGTTCGATTCACGCTCGGGGCATTTGACTCCCTTTTGTCCTATGCTTGACAGGTCTTGCCTGGCCGGTTCTTGGGAGCGACCAAGGTTGTAGCGAAATATTCCGGGTCGGAATATCGTTCTTTAGATGAAGGGTCGTTGAGAATCTCCGACGCAACGTTTGCAAAGGTCCAGACGATTCCCCAATCGAAAACTCCTTGGAGATCTACCCCATACAAAGCAATACGCTCAAGCGATTTGGCAGTCAGCAGGGCGCCGCGGCCTATGCCGCAAAGTTTGAGTCGCAGTGGGTGGAACGCATCCGCAACGGCCACGAGCAACGGCTCGTCAATGACTTCCTTTCTATGATTCCCGCGTCCGATTTCTCAGGGTTCGTGTTGGATATGCCATGCGGCTTCGGCCGTTTTCTTCCGTCGTTGCGAGAGTTTGCGCCGCGCGTCGTCGAGGGTGACTGGAGCGGATCCATGTTGGAGATCGTCAGATCCCGACATCCAGGGATGGCCCCTGAGATGGTTCGGTCATCGGCAACGACGCTTCCTTTCGCTTCTCGCAGTTTTAGCCTGGTCTTCTCAGTTCGCTTGTGTCACCACATTCAAACATTTGAGCAAAGACTAGAGTATCTTAGGGAAATCCAGCGAGTGTCGGAGCGCTGGATTATCTTCACGTACTTGGACGAGCACTCCTGCCACAATGCCGTTCGGTCGAGACTGCGCCGGTGGAAGGGGAAACGTGCGACATGGGGCATGTCGGCTGACGAGGTCGCTGGCGTTTTCGCTTCGGGCGGCTTTCAGGTAGTCCGGACCGAACTGCTTTCAAAGCTCCTGTCGAGTCAGCGCTACACCCTCTTGCGCCGAAACGGGCGCTAGATTCGTTGGCTCCCGTCTTCTCATTTCGAGATTTCCATGCCGCGTGAACGCGCCGAGGCTTCCCATGCATAATCGAGGGCGCGCCACGCGACTGCGCACGCGAAAGGGTGTATGGACTCGAAGAAGTTTTCACGACATGCCCGCGGGCTTCAGGGCCTCACGCTGCTCTACGAAGACGAGGCAATTCTGGTTGTCGACAAGGCGGCGGGGCTCCTGACGGTAGGGACCGACAAAGAACGTACCAAGACGGCCTACTATCGGCTCACCGATTACGTACGAAAGGGAAACGCCAAGTCGCGGAACCGCATCTTCATCGTGCACCGCCTCGATCGCGAAGTCTCCGGCGTTCTCGTCTTTGCCAAGACACCGGAAGCCAAAGAGCGCCTCCAGCGGCAATGGGACCAGACGGAGAAGAAGTACCTGGCCGTTGTACACGGCCATCCGAAAGAGGATTCCGGCACGATTACCTCGTACCTCGCCGAGAACCGGGCTCACGTCGTTTACTCGACTCAGAACAAGAAACTGGGGAAGTTGTCACACACCGGATACCGCGTACTGAAGCAATCACGCGAGTTCAGCCTGCTTGAAATTACACTGATCACGGGACGCAAACATCAGATCCGCGTACACCTCGCGGATATCCGGCATCCGATCGTCGGTGACCGGAAGTACGGCGAGAACGACAAGGTGCACAAACGCATTGCCCTGCATGCGCTATCCATCTCTTTTCGCCACCCGGTCAATAGGGAACAGGTATTCTTCGACACTCCCGTGCCGGGGTACTTCCACGCGCTGGTGTGATGAAGCGTGATCGATGCCGCGGCCGCGGGAATGACCCAAGATGTTCTCACGGAAAAACGCCCCGGCGTTCACCCAACGGTGTCGGTGTCCGTCCGTGTAGGTCCGTGCATAGGGGAGGCGTTCTGGCGTCTTTGGCGCCCGAACGCTACAACACCCACGGCGCGCGCATGGGGCGGGCGCACATGCCGT
This sequence comes from Candidatus Hydrogenedentota bacterium, assembly GCA_023384315.1. Taxonomy (GTDB): domain Bacteria; phylum Hydrogenedentota; class Hydrogenedentia; order Hydrogenedentales; family SLHB01; genus JAHDWY01. The sequence continues at coordinate 6,873 of JAHDWY010000223.1, forward strand.
TCGCTACCTCATCATCCGCGAATCGTTCGGTGGTCGGATCGAACTGAAGCGGACGCTGTAGCCGCCCCGCGATGTCCGCGATCATGCCGAAGTACGAAGCCCGCAATCCCGCTTCAACCGGGGCGACCGGATCTTGGCGGCTCTTCACGGATGCCACGAAATCGTGTTGGTGATGATCGCTGGCGTGCAGCCGCGTGTCGTCCGGGCCAAACGCTACATCCAGCAGCGATGCCGGTTCCGATTTAATCCCCTGGCGGTTTACGTGCACCCAGCCCTCGCTGCCAACAAAGCGACAGCCTTGCTCGTGCGGGTGGCCCGTGTCGGAGAAGCTCATACGGAGGCCGTCGTTGTATACGTACTCCGCCTGCCAGCCGTTAATATTGTCGGTTAATCCGTCGTTTCGGTAGTCCGCTGTGCAGGTCAGCTCAAACGGCTGCTCCG
>JAHDWY010000224.1 GCA_023384315.1 Candidatus Hydrogenedentota bacterium
CCCTGGACCGAGGGCATGTTTCGCGACGAGATCCGGAATAACTTCTCCCGGTTCTTCGTGGCCATGCTCGACAAAGTGCTTGTGGGATACGGCGGATTCTGGCTGGTGGTCGATGAGGCACACATCACCAGCGTCACTGTGCGCGACATTTACCGAGGACGCGGATTCGGGCGCAGGCTCGTGGAACATCTCCTCCAAGAGGCCGAAGACGCGGGCGCACGGATTGCAACCCTGGAGGTTCGCGTGTCAAATCTTCGGGCGCGGAATCTGTACCTCCAGTACGGATTTCGCCCCGTCGGACTGCGGAAGAACTATTATCCCAAGAGCAACGAGGACGCTATCGTCATGCTCAAAGAGTTGCACACTGAATAGAGGCATTCGCACTCGCGGGCCTTTCCGGGCCGCGTCTTGAGATGTCAAACGATTTGGAGCCTATGAGCACACCACAGCGGGAGGACGAAGGCAACTTCGCGCGGCTGCAAACCGCCGGCGTGCCTTTGGGCGGAGTCGGCGCGGGATGCGTGGAGTTGGGCCGGGACGGCCGTTTCCGCAACATCACCATCAACAACAACCGCAGCGCCGCGAGCCGGATCGAACTGTCGCCGGGTTCCTTCTTCGCCGTGCGGGCCGCGCGCCGGGGGAAGGTGAGCGTTCGCATCCTCCAACCCGACTCGAGTCTGCCGTTCCACGACGCGGGAGTCGTGGCGCCCTACACGGCCATGGAGCAACTCGGGTGGCGCGGTCTGTATCCCGCCTCGCACTACCGGCTCGAAGAGAAGTTGTTTCCCTTGCGGGTGAATTGGAGCGCCATGACGCCGATCATCCCGTACGACCACGAAGCGTCGACCTTGCCGCTCGCGTTCATTTCCATGTACGTGCACAACCCCACGGATTTTCCCTACGACGTGTCCGTCCTGTTCAATTGGGAGAACCTTTGCGGGTGCGCGCGCGATCAGTTTCCGGAGCGGCGCGGGCCGATCCGGCCAGTGGTCGTCATCAGCGAACACGACTCGGAACAGTACCGCATGCAGGAAGGCGCCGAGGAAGACGAGAAGCGGCCGCGTTTGGCCGGTTTGGAGTTTGGCTTCCGGGGCGAGGTGCGGAACAATACGGAAGGCAACTACTGCATCGTCTCGAAACAGCAACAGGAAGTCCAAACCACGATTATGGGGTGGAACGAGCGCGATCCGCGCGAACTGCTGGTGCTGTGGAACCAGTTTCACGACGTGGGACAGCTTGGCAACAAGATCTCCCGGAGTCAGGAGAGTCACTCGGGCGCATTGTGCAACGCGTTTACGCTGCCCGCGCAAAAGGGCCGAAGCCTCGTGTTTGTCCTCGCCTGGCACTGTCCCCGCCACGAAGTCCACGGGCAGGACCTTGGCCATGGGTATGCGAATCACTTCCCGAATGCCGTGTCGGTCGCGACCCAGGCGTTGACGTACTACCGCTACTACTTCAAGGCCGTTGAAGACTGGCAGAGCCGGATCCTGACCTCGTCCATGCCGCGATGGTTCAGCAAGATGCTGATCAATAACAACTACGTGTTTTCCACGAACGCGCTGTTTACGAGCGGGAACGCGTTTACCATGATGGAATCCCTGGACGATCCCGTGACCGGGTCGTTGGATCGCCGATTCTACGGCTCCCTCGGCTCGACCTTGTTCTTTCCCAATTTCGATGAAGGCGAACTGGCCCTGTTCGGGAAACTGAGAGACGAAACCGATCCCGGACAAATCTACCGGAACCTCGGCGTCGAGTGCCTCCACGAGCCTAACCACGGACGCACGGACAAACTCGTCGATGTGAACGTCAAATTCGTGTTGATGGTCTATCGCAACTACATTATGACCGGCAAGCGATTCATCCTGGATCACATCTACCCCCGTGCGCGAAAGGCGATGGAACGGGTCCTGGAATGCGATAACGACGGCGATGGACTGCCCGAGCAGGAAGGCAGATCGACTACCAACGATCGGTGGGCCGTGAAAGGGGTGTGCAGCTACACGTGCAGCCTGTGGATCGCGGCCATTCGTGCCTACGCCCGGTTGGCCCGCCGGCTCAACCACAAGGACGAAGCGAAGAAGTACGAAGACTTGCTGGTGAAGGCCCTGAAGAGCTTTGACGACAAACTCTGGGACGAAGAGAACGGCTATTACCGGCTTTGGGCGTCGGAGGACCCGGGCGACGATCCCGGCAACATGGCCGGCGCGTGTCACACGGGGCAGTTGGCCGGCCAGTGGTACGCCGACTTCCTGTGCCTGGGGCAGTTGTTCCCGCCGGAGAAGGTCAAGCGCGCGCTCGCCGCGTTGTGCAAGCTGAACGATAGCCCCCAAGGTGTCGCGCGGGCCAAACTGCCGGACGGCAGCGCCTGCGAGAATCCGGCATCGCTCAATCTCGATCCCGAAGCCGGTACCGCGTGGCCCGGCCTCGACACCGGTCAATTCGCCAGTCTCCTGATTTGTCATGGATATGCCGACCGCGGCCTTTTCGCGGTGCAAAAGATTTACAAGAACGTTCATGGCCGGCGGGGCCGCGTGTTCAATCAACCCCTGGAATGGGACCTCGAGTCGAACGATGCGTGCGGGCCCGGCATCGACCGGCACATGACGTCGCCCTCGATCTGGCATGTGCTCTACGCCATGGAAGGATTCCTCCTCAACGTGCCGGATGGTGCGCTGTGGCTGCGGCCCAATCTTCCAAAAGGCGTGCATCAACTGAGCGCCCCGTTGTTCACGCCCATCTGTTTCGGCTGGGTGAAATACCGGGAGGACGACGAGAAGGGCTACCGCCAGGTCGTGCATCTGTCGTTCGACAGCCCCGTGACGCTCAAGACCATCGTCCTGTGCGTGCCCGATGAAGTCGAGGACGTCCAAGTCACGTGCGAAAGCAACGAAGGTATAGAGCAGGTCGAACACATTTTCGGTTACGACGGCCGCGAACGGCTCATGGAGATCATGCCAAAGCGGCCCATACTTGTTGGCAACCTGCTCAAGTTGAGCGTCCATCAGATCAAGGGAAAGCGATTCCAGTTCGCATGATTGCAGCCGGTCCGACAGTGGAGATCCGCCATTGAGAATCTACGGGTTGACGGGTGGGACCGGTAGCGGAAAATCCGAGGCCGGCCGCATGTTTCGCGAGCGCGGGCTCCCGGTGCTGGATGCAGACGCGATCGGTCATGAACTGGTCGAGCCCGGCGGAGCCGCGGTTGGCCGCGTAATCGAAGCGTTTGGAAATGGCATCCTCACGGATGGTCACATCAACCGCGAGAAACTTGGCGCCCTCGTATTCCGGGACGCGGAGGCTCGTCAAAAACTCAATGCGATCATCCATCCCGAGATTCGCCAGGAAATTGCCCGGCGCTGCGGCGAGCTGATTCAGGACGGGCATGAGATCATCCTCATCGATGCGGCGCTGATCGCCGAGAACGGCCAGCTCGACGAGTTTATGGCGGGGCTGATTGTGGTAACCTGTCCGGAAGAGATTCGGGTAAAACGGCTCGTGCAACATCGCGGGATAACCGAGGACGAGGCGCGCCGCCGGATCGCCGCCCAGACGCCTCCCGAGAAAAAGATCCCTTTGGCGGATTGGGTGATAGAAAATTCAGGTACAATAGAAGTGTTGGAGGCTCAAGTGGACCGGGTCTCGGAGGAACTGCAAGGACATGGCGGATAAGCAGACACGCTGCAAACGGTGCGGCAAGATTGTCGCCGCGCAGGAAGAGACCCCCATCTGCGTACGATGCCGTGAAAAGTACCTCGAAGACGGCGCGCGGGTGCGCGAAGCCGTTGAACAGTGCGGACTTAAGGCGCACGAAGACATCGCAGCCTTCGCTGGAGTCACGTTGGATGAGGTGGACATCCTGCTTAACGATCCGGTGATCATGAAGAAACGCGTTCTGGAGGAACGCGTCTGCAGCCGGTGCAAGGAACGGCCCGCGCAAAACCGTTCCGATTATTGCCTGGTCTGCAGGATGGAGTTGAACAAAGCCTTCGGCGATGCCGCCCGAACCCTGGCGCAGGTGATTGAACGAGAGATGGCCCACCGGCAGAAGGATGAAACCTCGCGTCCCACGAACGTCGCCGCTACCCTGGATCGAAAACGGGGCAGGGCGACCATTTCCAAGATCGACCCCACCCCGCGTGGACGCTATTCGCAGTAACTGCCTTTTCGGCTGATAGAAGCATCCGCCGTGCCGCTCCGCGTGATCAGGATGCGGACGGGAGACAACTCATTCCTTCCCCGAGGAAAGTTCCTTGATTTCGATGTCTTTGAACCGGACTTCCATTTCGGGTCCGGCGTGAAGTTGGAGAGCGATGATGCCCTTCTTCGCGCCTTCCGGATCCACGATGTCGCAGGTCGTGTGGCCGTTCAAGACGAGGGTGATCTGGTCACCTTTGCAGGTGATTTCGTACTGGTTCCAGTCGTCTTTCTTGACCCAGGTCTGGGTTTCGGCCTGCTGCTCCGGCGACATGGCCTTCCAATAGTCCATGATGCCGCGCTTCTTCTCTTCATACAGCATGCCGAAATAGGTGGCTTCCGCGATGTCGGCCTGATAACCCGCCGCGACATAGTCCGGATGCTGTTCGCTGCGGAACTGAATCCCGCTGTTGTGATTGCGGAGCTTCACTTTCGCGCGCAACACGAAGTCGCTGTACTCCTTTTTCGTCGACAGGAAGGTGTTGTGCTCAATGGTCACACCGTCCGTCGATCCGACGATCTCGCCGTTCTCCACTTTCCAGAGACGCGGGTCGCCATCCCAGCCGGTCAGGTCTTCGCCGTTGAACAACGGTACGAATCCTTCCTCCTCCGCGTGCGCGGCCGGCGCCAGGAAGAGGAGTGATGCCATCGCCGCCAACGCGATGATGGCGTGCCCATAGGTCCGTGCAGTCTTACGCATTCTCATGAATGTCTCCAAAGTTATCGGCCGTTACGACCGATTCCGCGAGTGCCGTTTCGCCTGCCCCGCGGAATTGTGCGTTCACCAGCGGAGGTGTCATAATCTAAAGCATTCTCACCGCCCGAGTCCAACGCAGGTCGGGGCGGCGAAGCGGGGAACTGCGAACCTAGACCGTATCGAGGGAGGACAGTGCTGTGAAAGTTGGAATGAATCTGTTGCTCTGGACGGCAGCGGCGAATGAGTCGCACGTGCCGTTGTTGAAAGACATCAAGAGTTGGGGATTCGACGGCGTCGAACTCCCCATGTTCGCGCTGGACGGGTCGCCCTGGAAAGACCTCAGCAAAGCACTCGATGATATCGGACTCGGCCGCACGGTCGTCGCGGTGCTTCCCGGCGATACCAACCTCATCGGCGAGAACGCGGCGGAACGCCAGGCTGCCCTGGATTTCATCAAGGGCTGCGTGGACAAGTCCGTCGAGCTGGGCGCGGAAACGGTCGCCGGCCCCATCTATTCGCCCGTTGGACGATTGGTGGGACGCGGCCCGACGGATCAGGAGAAGGATTGGGCAGTGGAAGGACTGAAGGCGGCGGCTAAGCATGCGGAAGGCAGCGGCGTCGCGCTGTCGGTGGAACCGCTCAACCGCTTTGAAACCTACTTCCTGAACGCGGAAGCCGACGCGGTCGAACTCATAAAGCGCATCGACAGCAAAGCCGCCGGGATCTTGTACGACACGTTTCACGCGAACATAGAGGAAAAAGGCGTCGCCGACGCCATTAAGACCGGCGGGAACCTGATCAACCACGTTCACATTTCCGCCAATGACCGTGCAACGCCGGGCGAAGATCATGTCCATTGGGCCGATACGTTCGCCACATTGAAATCCATCGGATACGACGGCTGGCTGACCATCGAAGCTTTCGGCGCGTGGCTTCCCGAACTCACCGGCGCCACCTGCATCTGGCGCAAGATGGCCCCCAGCGAGGAACACGTCGCACGGAACGGACTCAAGTTCATCAAGGAATCGTGGCTGGCGTAGGTTAGCGAAGCTAAATTGAAAGTCTTTTGGAAGGGGTCCGGGGAAACCTTTTCTGCCTAGAAAAGGTTTCCCCGGTTCTACTTCGTCGTTCTTACGACGGAACCTGTTCCCAGGAACCGGTCTTGGCCGACTTGAGGACGGCGTCGCAAATGTGCTGCGTTTCCAGCGCGTCGCGGAACGTGGGCGCGGTCGGCTTGCCCTTCGCGACGTTGTCCAGGAAGTCCGCGACCTGGTGCACGAAGGAGTGCTCGTATCCGATCTGCAATCCCGGCACCCACCACTTGTCCATGTACGGCATGTCGCCGTCCGTCACGTGCACTGAACGCCAGCCGCGCACGATGGAATCGTCCCGGTGATCGAAATAGTTGAGACGGTGCAGGTCGTGGAGGTCCCACTGGATCGAAGCGTGCTCGCCGTTGATCTCGAAGGTGTAGAGCGCCTTGTGACCGCGCGCGTAGCGCGTCGATTCGAAGGTGGCCAGCGATCCGTTCTTGAAGCGCGCCAGGAACGCGCAGGCATCGTCGATGCCGACCGCTTGCTTCTGGCCGGTGGCCGTGTGGACGCGCTCCTTGATGAAGGTTTCCGTCATGGCGGACACGTCTTTCATCGAACCGTTCAGCCAGATGGCGGTGTCGATACAGTGCGCAAGCAGGTCGCCCGTCACGCCGCTGCCCGCCGCGGCCGCGTCCAGACGCCAGAGGCCCTGGCCGCCCTGCGGCAGTTCCGCGGAGATGGTCCAATCCTGCAGGAACACCGCGCGGTAATGAAAGATCTTGCCGAGACGCCCTTCGTCGATAAGCTGTTTCGCGAGGGTCACAGCCGGCACGCGGCGGTAGTTGTACCAGACCGTGTTCGCCACGCCGGCTTTCTCGACCGCTTTGCACATCTCTTCGCCTTCCGGGCCGTTCATGGCAAGCGGTTTCTCGCAGAGAATCATCTTGCCGGCTTCGGCGGCCGCGATCGCGATGTCCTTATGCAGGTTGTTCGGTGTGCAGATGTCGATGGCATCGACGTCCTTGCGTTCGATCACCTTGCGCCAATCCGTCTCCGTGGACTCATAGCCCCAGTTGTCGGCAAAAGTCTTAATCTGTTCCGCATTTCGCGCACACGCGACTTTGAGTACCGGCTGATACTCGAGATCAAAGAAATGATTGACCTTGCAATACGCATTCGAATGGGCCCGGCCCATAAACCCATAGCCAATCATGGCCACGTTCAATTTCTTCTTCGCCATAGTCGATGACTCCCCTCTATTCATTTGTCCGCAGATTGCGCAGATGTTCGCAGATTAAGAATCCGGATAATCCAAGACGATGCGTTCGTATTTCAGTCGCTCATTCGCGAAATTCATGAGGACTCCGCGCGTCAAGCCCGATAT
>JAHDWY010000225.1 GCA_023384315.1 Candidatus Hydrogenedentota bacterium
CAAAAGGCGCACATGGTCGCGGGCGCTTTACGGGCCGGGGCGTTGGTGGAATTCAGGGGCGGCTGGGCGAGGGAACACCAGGAATGTGCCGCAGCAATGCTCGCCTGGGCGGCAGATTGCTGGGACGCCTCAACGGATGCCAGCGTCGCGCACAGTCCCGGGACCAGTGCGCGGCACGTAGCCAGCACGTAAAAGCAGACGAGCAGCCGCGCGACAGGGCGCGTCAATGCACGGGAACGAAACACGCCGTTTCCTCAGGTAGGGGATTTAGTAACCCTGCAAGGCCAAGAAACGCCCGAGCGGTTCAGAATAATCCCTCGGGCCACCAGGAAAGGCGAAAGCTTACCACTCGGGTCGGGTTTTTCGCAAATGGAGCGCGGACAGCATTGGCCAGCCGTATGGGCCGTGCTACAATGCGGCGAGTCAGGCAGTTGGATGGCCCATGAAGATCACATTCGTCATTCCCGTCTATAATGAGCGCGAAACGCTGGAACCCCTGGTGGAGGGGATCACGGAGCACGTGGCGCCGCACGAACACCGCATCCTCTTCGTCGACGACGGCAGCACCGATGGCTCTTACGAGGCCATGCAGGCGTTGCGGGAACGCTTTGGGACGGTGGAGATTATCCGGCTGCGGGGGAACTTCGGGAAGTCCGCGGCGCTCGCGGCGGGCTTTGCCCATGCCGACGGCGACCTCGTCTTCACCATGGACTCCGATCTCCAGGACGAGCCGAAGGAGATCCCGCGCTTCCTGGAAAAGCTCGACGAGGGATACGACGTGGTATGCGGATGGAAAGCCGTGCGCCACGACCCGATTCATAAGACCGTCCCCTCCCGTATCTACAACGGGTTTGTTTCGTGGCTGTTCGATGTGCCCCTGCACGACGTGAACTGCGGATTCAAGGTGTTCCGGCTCGAGGTCGTCAAGCGCATTCAAGTCTACGGCGAGATGCACCGCCTCATCCCCGTCATCGCACATAGCATGAACTACCGCGTGGCCGAGATCCCGGTCGAACACCACCGGCGCCAGTATGGGAAGTCCAAGTATGGATTCGAACGCTTTTCCCGGGGCGCCTTGGATGTGTTGACGATGTGGTTTCTCAGCCGATACCGCCACGCGCCGGGCCACTTCTTCGGCAAGCTCGGCGGGGTTCAGTTTTTGGTGGGCGGTATCGCCCTGTTCGCGGGGCTCGTGGAGTGGGTTCGCGGCGAGACGCAGACCAGCGGGGTCATCATGGTGACGGGCGGCGTTATTCTGTGTGCGACGGGTGCGTTGACCGTCAGCCTTGGATTGCTCGCGGAGTTGGTGCTGCGCCACTTCGTGCGAATCGACCCGAAGTTCTACGAGGCGGAACCCGGGCAATAAGACTGCGTCTGTCGATGCCCCGCATCACGTGGGCGCGGCTTTCCGCTATCAGCTACCGGCCGATTCCTTGCCGTCGTCGTGGTCTTCCCACCAATCGTCGCGCGACAGCGCGTTCCAATAGGCTTGCTCGAAAATGAGCGAGAACTTGCGCAGACTGAAGGGCTTTGAGATGTAGCCGTCGGCGCCCGCGCGCAAGGCCGCGGACAGCGGATGGGCCTCCTCGTAGCCGGTCATGAGAATGATTCCGATCCGGGGATAGCTGGCGCGAATTTGCCGCAGCAACTCAAACCCGTTTATCCCCGCCATTTCGATGTCGCTGATGACGAGATCAAACTCCTCACGCTCGATGGCTTCCAGGGCCTGTTGACCGTTCGCCGCGGAATGCACCGTGTAACCCTTGGTGTCGAGAAAGGCGGAAAGAACTTCCACGATGGTTGGATCGTCGTCAACGACCAATACGCGCAGATGTTTAATCATTGCGCTCCCGTAAAGATTACCCCGAAAAGAAGCTACCCAAGCCAGCCCGTCGCGCATCGTTTCCCACGACAGGCGAGACGTCCATTATACAGACTGGCCGGGCTCATGCAACGCGAGCGGTGGGCTATCTTCATGATACACTGACGCGATGGCATCTTCTGACGACAAAGATCTGACGAGTCCGAAGCGCGGGCGCCGCTGGCCCTGGGTGTTGGGCGGCCTCGTAATCTTGATCGCCGGCGGCTGGCTCATGGTTGAACGGTACGTCCAGCCGGAGCGATACCGCCCAATGCTCGTCGAACGCATCGAACGCGCCACGGGCTTGCCCGCGCAAGTCGGAGAAATCGATCTCACGCTGTTGCCGGTTCCGTCGGCGCACCTGCGCAAGGTATCCGTGGGCGAAGGGGAGTTCCAGGTCATCTGTGAAGACGTGGTGGTTTACCCCCGGCTCCAAAGTCTGGGGCGCGGCGAAATCGAGATCGGCGAGGTTTGGCTGGAAGATGTGGTGGCCACTTTGCCGGCTGACTTGGCGGAGGCGCGGAAGCGGATTGTGGACTTCGCCGACGCGGTGTCCGATCGCGCGGGTAAGACTCGCCAGGAGCAAGGCGCGCGGCGTTTCACCGTGCGCAGCATATCCGCCGAGGAGGCACGCCTGTACCTGGGAACAGGAACGGACCATGCGTTGGAATGCGACATCACGATCGACGACGTGCTGTCCGACACCATCGCGATTCGGGGCGAAGGGTCCGTGCCCTACCTCGGCGGCGAAGCGCGGTTCGAGGGCGACGTGGCCGTCATGCGCACGGGCGATCCCGCTATGGGCATCGACGTGCAGGGGAACCTGGCGTTGTTTGACGTGGACAGCACGACGCTCGTGAAGACGCGCAACATTCCCAGTGGAGCAATGAACGTGGAAGCCACGTTTGGACGTACCGGCCCACGATCGTATCACGCCAACCTCAGCGGTCACGCAGCGCCCCATCCGTTCGACGGGGTCGACGTGGACGCACTCGAAGGCGAATTCACCGCACAAGCGTTTTGGGATTCGGGCACCGTCACAATCAACGATTTTCTGTGGCAATCCGACGCAATCGCGCTCCGCGGCGATTTGTCGGTCCCGGCCGACGGTCCGCTCGCGGCGGAGATCGTGCAGGTTCAGGTCGATGACGTGGGGTTGAACAGCATGTTTGCCTACCGGCCCGACTTGCCCATCCGCCTGAACGCGGCGGCCGGCGGCATGTTGGCCGGGCAGGACGTGCTGTTCGGGTTGACGGAAGAGAAGTACATACGGCTCGTGCAAGGCAGCGCGCGATTCGAAAACCTTGTGGTTGCTACCGCTTCCGGTGATACGGCCTTTGCGAACGTTTCGTGCAACGTGACTTTTGACGAAGGCGTGATCCACGTCGAACGCGTCGATGCGGATGGAATTTCGCTGACCGGCGAAGTAAGGCCGGATTTCTCCACGGGCGTTACGGCCATCGATTTGTCCGGCCAGATCGACCTCTCGCGCGAGCGCCTGTTGAGTTTGGTGGACCTCCCCCAGATCACGGAAGCGTCGGGACGGCTCAATCTGACGCGCGTGAAGGCGACCGTCGTGCCGGGGGAAGGCATGCCCGCCGATCTGGTCGTCGAGGGTATCGTCACCAATGGCGTCTTTGCCATCGAAACCAATGCATGGTCGGACCGTTTCGCTTCGTTGTCCGCCAACTTTACCGCTCATCCCGGCGAGATCCGGACCGTTGCGAATGCCACGTCGCAGAAACTCGGCGAGACCAGCGTGGACGGTGCGTACAGGCTCGAAGCCCGCGAGTGGCAGGGAACCGTGCAAGGCGATCTGTCGAAGATGGATTTGCCGTTTCTGAAGCAGGAGTCCGCCAGGGAAGTGGCGCCGGGCATTGTTGCCGCATATGGACCTTCCACCTTTGCAATTGCGCTGCAACTCCCGGGTCCCGAGCGATCGCGAGCTGCGGTGGCGTTTGACCGGGAAGGTACGCCCGAACTGGCCGGTAGCGTGGCTTGGCTCAAGGCTGGCGATGCGTGGGCATTGGACGATGTGCTGGTGGATGCTACGGTTCCGGGAGAGGCGCTGCATCCCATTCTGCCGGAGGGCGCTGCCGCTTCCGGCGATGTCGGCATTCACTTCATGCGGTCGGCGTCGGACTCCGCCTTCGACGCCATGATTGAACTCACGCCCACGACGATGACGTATGGTGACCTCATCCAGAAAGACGCGGGCGTTGTGGCATCGGTCCGCGTTCGCGGAGAAGCATCGAAAGCGATCTGGCGAGGAGAAACGATAACCATCGAGTGTCTGGGTGAATCGGTCGCAGGCCGGTTTGAAGACGAGCGGTTCGTCATCGATCCCCTGGACGTGAACCTCGCAACCCTGGCGCCGCTCCTCGCGCGCGGCGGTGAAACGCGCGGACGCGTCACGGGCCGAATCGCGACCAATCCCACGGAACTGAATCTGACCTTGACCGAGTTCGGAGCCGCGCTGAGTCCGGACCTGACCGTCGACACTATCGAGGGCAGCGTCCAGGTCGGACCAGATACTGTGCGGCTCGACAATCTCGCTGTTGCCGGAGCGAATTCGAACTGCGTCGTGACGGCGCAGAAGTCCGGCAGCGCGTGGTCGGGAAGCGTGACGGGGCAGCAGCTCGACATCAACGGAGTCGAGTCGTTCGTTGAAGCATTTCGCGCCTATCGCGCCGAGACGACGGAATCGGCGGCAGAGTCAAGCGCGCCGGCCGAACCGGAAGAGCTATTCACCGGATCGTTTTCGGCCGACCTCGACACATTGTTGTACCGGCAGGCGCGGTTCGAAAACGCATCCGCAACTGTGGTCATGCAGAATGGCCAATTGACCGTTTCCGATCTATACCTCGCTCGCGACGGCGGCACCATTACCGGCGCTTTCGCAACGGACGGCGGCAAGCCCGTTGGCCAGTTCCGGACCGAGTTGGTTGTGACCAATGTGCCCGCGCAGGTTATCGACGAGTTGGCCTTCGTTGAGCCTCGCGGCTTGCGGGGGATTCTCAACGGGACGGTTGCCCTCGACATGCCGACAGGCGAGGGCGTCAACCCGACGCACGGGTTCAACGGGAACATCGCGTTCACCGGCGAGAAGGGGTCATTCGGAAAGCTCGGAATCGCGACGCAAATCCTGGCGGTGCTGCGCACGACGGAGATCACGCGGCTGCGCATGCCCGCGCTCCGCGACGAAGGCCTCACCTACGACTCGTGCCAGGCGCGGATTTCGGCCGTGAACGGCTTGATGACCGTGGAAGCTATGGAGATCCGCACGCCGACCTATCTCATTACCGCCCAAGGGACGATCAATTTTCCTGCCGACAATACGGAGTTACTGGTGCACGTAAACCTGCTGGAGGGCGTGCTCAGTGCGGGTGACCTTGTGCCCGGCGTACGGGAACTCGCCGACCAACTGCGCGCCGCCGGCGGCATGCGGATCCTCGTGACGGGACCCCCGGAGAACCCTTCCACCCGCTACGGATTTGGCCCGCCCATCGTTGGCGGGATCACGGATGAAGTCCGCAGTACGCTCAGATCCACCACCGATATCGTGAGGGACCAGATCCTGGACCGCGCCGGCGACGCCTTGCGAAATATCCTGAAATGAAGAAGGCTGGAGACCGGAGGTACGAGGGTGTTGCAGTGTCTGCGGACTTTCTCTTTGTTGGCGAGATGATCGAACAGCTCCAGAACCGTACCGTCTCGGGGGGAAGGCAACATGAGAGACCACCGAAAGCTTCGTGCGTTCAAGCTGGCCGATGAACTCGTCTTGGCGATTTACGATGCGACAAGGCAATTTCCACGTGACGAGCAGTTTGGTTTGACATCGCAGTTGAGACGCGCGGCGATCTCGATCCCGTCGAATATCGTGGAAGGCTGTGCGCGCAACACCGAGTCGGACTACCTTCGATTTCTAGACATGGCATATGGATCGGCGCGAGAGGTTGAGTATCAATTAAGTCTCGCACAGAGACTTGGTTATGTGCCGCAAGATTCCTACGCAATTATCGGCAAAAAGTGCGAAGAAACTGCGAAACTGCTTCACGGACTGATTCGTGCTCTGCGGAAGTAAACGTGCCTCGAGTTCTTCAAACTTGTTACCCATCGTCCCTCCCGGTCTCCGGTCTCCGGTCTCCAGCCTCTCTCCTGTGCATCCCGCAGCGCACGTCTGCTATAATCGTGTTGTCTTGACCGTTTCTTAGACTGCAAGAAGGGTTTCTTTTGTGAGCGTGCAAGCGCCGCCCGGGCCGCCCCGGGTACAGATTCAGACGCAGGCCGGATGTAACGGCCGCTGCGTGTTTTGTCCGAACGAGGAAGTGCTTGGCAGCGACCTCGAACATGGCCGCATGCCGGCGGAGTTGTTCCACAAGATTGTGGACGACCTCACGCGCACGCCGCCCCGGCGTCTCGGCCTCTACATGATGAACGAGCCGTTGTCGGACAAGCGGATGCCGGAGTTCACGGCTTACGTCACGGAGAAGCTGCCCGAGACGAAGTCCCAGATCATCACCAACGGCACCTACCTGACCAAAGAACGCGGCGAAGCCCTCATCGACGCGGGGCTCAAGCAGCTCAAGTGCAGCCTTCAGTCTCTCGACCCCCAGATCAACAAGGAGATCATGGGGTACGAAAGCACGAAGGTCATCGAGAACTGCATCACTTTTCAGGAAACCATCCGGCGCAAGCGCGCGAAGATCGATTTCCGCGTGTCCATGGTGGTGACGAAGAAGAATGTCGACGAGATCGAGCGCACGCGCAAGTTCTGGAAGAAGCACGGCGTACGACTGGTCACGTCGGCCCTCGAGAACCGCGGTGGCAACATCAAAGACGCGGCGGAACTCAACGTGGGCGCCATGAAGTCCATGGGCGACTGCATCCGTCCCTCGCGGGACATGATGATCCTCTTCAACGGCCAGGTGCCCTTGTGCTGCGTGGACTGGCTCCGCACGACCATCCTCGGCGACGTGTCGAAGCAGTCCGTCCAGGAAGTGTGGCACAGCCAGCGCGTGCAGGAAATCCGCGATGGACTCCACGAAGGCAACGCGAAGAAACTCCCCGAGATCTGCATCAACTGCGGCGAAAGCGCCTGTCCCAACCAGCACCGCCGCGGCATCAAAGGAATCCTCAGCCGAATCGCCGCGGCGCTGTAAGCGCGAGTTCGGGAGCCGGATTTTCAATAGGCCGTATAGGACCTATAAGACCTATAGGACTTCGCCCGCCGAAGTTCACGAAGCAAGAAACTGACTGACTGGCGTCGCATTTTCCGATGTGGAAATTCGCGGCTACTCAGCGAGAAAGACTCCCACTCCGAAGCCACTCCCCGGGTGGGTAAGTCCGCGGCGCATCTTCAATCCGCAGTCCGCAACCCAAAATCCGCAATCATCACTCCCACTCGATCGTGCCGGGCGGT
>JAHDWY010000226.1 GCA_023384315.1 Candidatus Hydrogenedentota bacterium
GAGGTGGACGACGTCTCACCGAAGATCCGTTACGACGTGAACGAATTTCTCCACCACACCGGTATCGAGGCCTTCTTCAAACCCATGCTCGCGTGGTGCGCCGAGCACAACGTGAAAGCTCGCATTCAACCCTATGGGTTTGTAACGGACAACATCGAAGGCGCGGGAATCGCCGATCTGCCCGAGATGGAGATTTCGGCGGGCGAAAAAGACGCGGTACCCTGGTTCGATACGCGGATTGGTCCCAAAAAGTACGTGGCGTCCGGCGCGCACCTGTATGGGCGCAACATCGTGACGGTCGAGGCCTATACATACCAACACTGGGAACCCTACCGTGCGACGCTGGAGGAATTGAAGATCGCGAGTGACATCTTTCTCCGCTCCGGCGCGAATAAGTTCTACAATCACGGCTACACGGGGATCCCTGAGCGCGGCATCGCGCCGACGCGCGGTTTTTATGCCGCCATTCACATCGGCCACGACAACGTATGGTGGCCTTACTATCCGAAACTCAGCGAGTATCTGTCGCGCTGTTGCTATCTGCTGCGACAAGGTGCGTTCACGTCGGACGTGGCAATCTACTCGCCCCTTGCGAATCAGTGGACCATCGACGCGCTGAATGCGCGACGTTGGACGCGCGATTTCGACTGGGGCGAACTGGGCCGCTTGCTAATCGCCAATGGCTACGACTTTGACCTCATCAACGACGACGTCCTGCAGAACCGCGCTACCTTCGATGGCGACGCGCTGCGCATTGGCGATAATGCATATCGCTTTCTCCTGCTGCCAAACATCGAGGCGATGCCGCTAAAATCTCTGCAACGCATCCGCGACTTCGTCGATCGGGGCGGCACGGCGATCGCATTGGAGCGCACGCCGCAATTTTCAACTGGTTTCGAAGAACATCGCGCGAACGACGAGGCGGTGAGAAAGCTCGCGGGCGAGCTATTCGCCGATTCGCGAGGCCGTCTCGACGATGGCTGCCGCGAGTATGGTGAGGGCCGGACGTATCAACTTCGCACCGTGATGGATCGATCCGACGTGCTTGACCGGCAGAGCAGCGCACTCGATCCTTTCCTGAAGGTGTTGCGCGAACATCTCGCGCCAGATTTCGGAATCGATTTTGTGCGAATGGCCTGGCGGGACAATCCCGGCCTGACTTTTGTCCACCGTCGCGACGGCGACCGCCACATCTACTTCGTTACAAACGTGCAAGAATACGCGATCAATATGCCCGTCGCGTTCCGCGTGACCGGCAAGACGCCATGGTTGTGGAATCCTTACGACGGGACCGTTCGCCTTCTCCATGCCTACGAAGATTGCGGCAACGCAACGACGGTGCCGATTCGACTCGCACCGTACGCGTCCACCTTCATCGTCTTTGAACCGGACGACGGACGTTCGCACGTGACCTTCACCAATGCGCGTGACGTACTCGACGTGGGCGCCGGGCATGTTGAATTGCTCGTCGACGCGAATGGTTCTTGGGCGGTTCAGTTCGACGACGGGAGTGCGCGGCGCGTTGAAATCGCTGACATTCCCTCTGTGCTCGCGCTGAGCGGCCCGTGGAAGTTGGTGCTGGAGGGGGAAGGATTTGCGCCGGTGGAGCGGTCGCTGGAACGGCTCACCTCATGGACGGAAGACCCGGAACTGCGCCACTTCAGCGGAACGGGCCGCTACGCGACGGAGTTCACGGTGCCGGAGGCATACCTCGACGTGAGCATGGTGGTGCTCTTCAATCCCGGTGACGTGGGAGAGATCGCGGATGTGTACATCAACAACGCGTATGCAGGCACGACGTGGATGCGCGGCCAACACGTCGACGTGACGGATGTCGTGCGCGAGGGTGCAAATCAACTGGAAGTGCGCGTGACGAACACGCTAATCAATCGGGTGGCCGGTATGACCGAGCCGCCGCCTGTGCCGGAAGAATTGCGCGAACGCCTCGGCGCAGGTGTGAACGATGCGCACAATGCCATGGCCCACTTGAGTGGATTCGAGCCGTTGCCGAGGTCCGGATTATTGGGGCCGGTAACGATCCAGCCGCTAAAAAGGGTCACGCTGCAACGGTGAGTTTATCGTACAACGTAGGGGCTGGAAGTTGCGTCTACACGATGAGCACGTTCACGTCGCGCGATCGATGATTCCCGCGGCGAGCACGTAATCGTCGTCGTAGAGTACGGCCCACTGGCCCGGCGTTGCAGCCTTTTGCGGTTCATGAAAAGTAACTTCGAACCCCGTTTCGTTTGGCGTGACCGTACACGGCACGGACGGACTCTTATACCGAATCTGCACCTCGCACTCGAAGGGCTCCGTCCGCGGAGCCAGGGCGCACCAGTTCACCTGGCTGGCCGAAAGCGTCCGGCAGAAGGCTTCTTCCTCATGCCCCACGACCAGCGCGTTGCGAGGGAGGTCCAGTTTGATCACGTAGAGCGGCCGCGGCGCGGCGATGCCAAGACCCTTTCGCTGACCGACGGTGTAGTTGATGAGTCCCGTATGCTCGCCGAGCACCTCGCCTCCCGTTGATACGATAGGTCCGGGCTTCGGCGCCGACACGCGCTTTGCGAGGAAGTTCCGGTAGTTGTCGTCCGGCACGAAGCAGATTTCCTGGCTCTCCGGCTTGTCCGCCGTGACGAGATCCAAATCGCGCGCGATAGCACGGGTCTCATCCTTCGATAACTCGCCGAGAGGAAACAGCGCCCGCTGCAATTGCTCCTGCGCCAGGCCAGACAAGGTGTAGCTTTGGTCCTTGTTGCCGTCGACCGCGCGTCGTAGGGCGGCCCGTCCGTCGCGCTCGACGAGCCGGACGTAATGCCCCGTTGCGATGGCGTCGGCCTCGATGGCCATGGCCTTTTCATACAGCGCCCCAAACTTGACGCGCTGGTTACAGCGCGAACAGGGATTCGGTGTGCGTCCCGCAAGATATTCGTTCACGAAATCCTTGATGACCTCGTGTTCGAATCGCTGAAGATAGTTCAAGACGTAATGAGGGATTCCCAGCTTGTTCGCTACGCGGCGCGCATCATCCGCCGCGTCCAGTGTGCAGCACGCCTTGCTGGATGACTCGCGGCCCTCTCCAGATGCGACGCGCATGGTCATACCGATGACCTCGTAGCCTTGCTCTACGAGCAGGGCTGCGGCAACGGAACTGTCGACGCCGCCGCTCATGGCGACGATGACTCTGGAGTGCTTCGTGAGAGACATGGCTTGCAGCCGCCCGGTGAACCGGGCGTAGGGTTATTCGGACTTGGCGGAGGCGCCGCCGCCGTCGTTTTTGGCGGGTGCAGCCTGGCCACCTTGCTGTCCGGAAGGCGCTTGGCTTGGCGGTTTCATGGTGCACTTGCCTTCGAAGAGCACGCCCTCCGCGATACTGACGCGCGGAGACACGATGTCGCCGACCAGCTTGCCGTTCGTCGCGATTTCGAGACGGTCCTGGGCGAAGACATTGCCCTCGACCTCGCCGCTGATAGTAATCTGACCCGCGTAAAGGTCCGCTTTTACGCGGCCTGACTCCTGCACCACGATCGTGTCGTCGCTGTGAACCCGGCCGGATACGACTCCTTCAATCCGGATCGTGCCTTTCGACTTCAACTCGCCGATTACGGTCGTTCCTTGACCGATGATTGTCACCACTTTTGTATCACCAAACGATCGTTTTTTGGAGGCATCTAGCATGTATCGTCATCAATACCCCAGATACTTTTCAGGATCCAGAGCCTTTCCGTTCTTGCGAACTTCGTAGTGGATGTGAGCGCCCGTGCTTCGTCCCGTGCTCCCGAGCTTGCCGACCTGGTCACCTCGGGACACCGTATCGCCTTCGCTGACCGTGCATTTCTGCATATGGCCGTAGACGGTGGTCAACCCATTCCCATGGTCGACCTTGACGCAGTTGCCAAGATACTTGTCCCACCCCGAGAATACGACTTTTCCACGTGCCGTCGCAACAATGGGCGAACCGTAGGGCGCGGAGATATCGAATCCGTCGTGGAAGCTGAGATCCCGCGTGAAGGGGTCCTTGCGGTATCCATAGCGAGATGTGACGATGCCCTTGCGTCCGCGCACCGGCCATACCGAAGGCATGCGCTCGATAGCGTCCTTGCGGGCATCGCTGGCGATTTCATATTCACGAAGGCTTTCCGCGCGCAGGTTGATTTCCTGCACGATAAGGTCGGCACTGGGACGATACACGCCGTTGATTACGCTTGGCGGTCTCATCAGGGCGTCGTCGCTGGTTTCCACCTCCGCATCGGGACCCAGGTCCGGCGCCCCGCCTTTACCGCCGCCCGTTCCGGTGTTCTCCGGCGTGCCGACGAACGCCGCCGGCTGATTGGCCTTCGGTGGAAGGCCGTTGATGGCGCGGAATCGCGTTTCGAGGTCGTATAATTCGCTAAGCTGACTCGTGATCGTCGCCAGACGCGCTTCGTATTCGTCGCGCATCTGCTGCTCAATCTCGGCCCGCTCCGTTTCGCTTAACCCGGAATCGACCGCAACAGGTTCAACGGCCACCGCCATCCCGAGTTCGCGGTTCTCCTGTTCGAGACGTTCCACACTTGCGCGGGCAACGCTGTACCGCTGGAACGAATAGGCGGCCAAAAAGGAAAGCGCCGCGAAGACGCCAACGACCGCCCAAATTTGAAGAGCATAGAGATTGAGATTACGAGTATTCCCCTGGCCGTGGGGTATAAGCATGACTGTCCAACGCTTCATGCAGGCAGTGCTCCGAGCTATTCAAGGCGCAAAGAACGGGCGCCGTTGAAGGTTCTGGGAATGAATCCCCTCCCGCGATATATCTTCCATCCGCTGCTGATATATCCCCGCATGTCAGTATGGGGTTCCCCTTGAATCGCGGTCACTATAGCACGCTGCCCAAGCCAAGTCAACCAGTATTCCGGCGTTTTCGGTCTAACGTGCTCAATATGTTGGGGTTAAATTGGTTCCTGACGCTGGATGGTGTGGTGCTCCGCATACCCCTCAAGAGAGGTTTTCGGGAAAATTTCGGAGTGCCTACCCCGGGTTGATTCAGGTACGGGCCTTCTTTTCCCGTCGTCGCGCCCCCTTCACAAACATCTCGATGAAATCCTCGGGGCGCTTGCCCGGGTACTGCTTCTTGTTAAAGACCTCGACGAGGTCATCGTAGTCTTCCTGGTGCTTGGAATCATCCAGATATAGTTCATATAGCGGCTTTGTAGGCACCACGCCATCCCGGTGTCGGGGGCAACCCACATCCGAATGCAACACGAAGCCTTTGAACTTCCCGTCCCGTGTTTCCTGTAGCTTGAACGGGTACAACCGGCAAAGGATGGGGCGCGCCTCGTAGATCGAACAATAGCGTGTTTTCTTGTCCAGAAAGTGACAGCCCTTTGTGTCCCGTCGCAGAGCCATGATAAAGCGGTTGCCATTGCAATCGAGCCACGTGGGGTCGTTCTTGGCCACCTCGCTGATTTCATCGGGCGCAAGGAACTCCAAAAACTCATAGGGATTGGCGCCCGTTTGCTTCACGATACGCACCACGTCCCACGGCGTTGGAAGGCAGACCACCTCCGTGCAGCAATGATTGCAGTGATGACAACTGAATTGTACGGTGTCTCGTCCCATGGCGCACCAACATACGTGAATGCTTCGCGTGTGGCAAGTCAAAAAAATGGCACGAGACGCGACGGCCCGGACCACCGGGTTCCGGCTGCGGAAAAAATGGCAATTCGAGATTCCGTTTGCTATACTCTGCCGACCTGTGAGCGCGATCCCTTGCGCTCCGGAATCCACACGGCTCAATTCGGAGGGAGGTGAGACATATGGCGGAGAACAACGTCGCGGAGGCGGTCAAGAAGATCGTGGTCGAGAAACTGGACCGTAAGCCGGAGGAGGTTACCCTCGAAGCACGCTTCATTGACGACCTCGGTGCGGACTCGTTGGATCTGACAGAGCTTCTGATGGCACTCGAAGAAGAGTACAACATCGATATCGATGACGAAGCGAATGAGATTCAGACGGTCGGCGACGCGGTAAAGTATATCGAGTCCAAGCTCTAGTCTAGCGTCTCGCGCTCTATCGGGCGCTTCGTATAGAAACGTTGCTTGCATCACCCAGTCCGTGGCAGAATCGCGCGGACTGGGTGTTCAACATTTAACCCGCATAGTCTCACCCCCAGAATGGCCTCCCCTCGTGAAACGGCGTTGCGGCGGTGAGCACTGCGGCGGATCAAGGGCTGCTATGCGAACAAAGGTTGTAGTGACAGGCACGGGCGTCGTGTCGCCCCTGGGCAACGATGTCGAAACCATGTGGAAGGCCGTGTGCGCCGGGCAATCGGGCATTCGCCGGATCGACCGATTCGATCCCTCCGAGTTGCCGACCCAGATCGCCGGCCAGACTCCTCCGGGCGAACCTGCGGACATGTCCTCCAAGGATCTCCGGCGGCGCGATCTGTACACGCTGTACGCCCTGATGGCCGCCGATCAGGCCTGGGCGCAATGCGGCATCGACCTGAATCGGGAGAATCCGGAGCGCGTCGGCACTGTCGTCGGCAGCGGCATCGGCGGCATCGCTACCCTGGAAGAAGGGCACGAAGGGTTCCTTAGCGGCGGGTACCGGAAACTCTCGCCGCTCACCATCCCGAAACTGCTTTCCAACATTGCCGCGGGCGAAGTCGCCATCCGGCTCGGATTGCGGGGGCCCAATCGTTCGGTGGTGACCGCTTGCGCGACCGGCGCCCAGAGCATCGCCGACGCCATTCACCTCATTCAGCTCGGTCATGCCGACGCCATGGTGGCGGGCGGTACCGAAGCGTCGATTACACCGTTCGGCATGGCTGGGTTTTGCGCCATGAAGGCCATGTCCCGGCGGAACGACGAACCGGAACGCGCGAGCCGTCCCTTCGATATCGATCGGGACGGTTTTGTGATGGGCGACGGGGCCGGGATCATCGTTTTGGAATCGGAAGATCACGCCAAGGCGCGGGGCGCCCAGATCCTGGGCGAGGTGGCCGGTGCCGGCGAGACTTGCGACGCCTATCACATTACGGCGCCACTGCCCGACGGGGCCGGTGCGACCGGGGCCATGCGCGCCGCGCTTGCGCAGGCGCAAGTGGAACCTTCGGCCATCGACTATTTCAATGCCCACGGCACGAGCACCAAGCACAACGATTCCGCCGAATCGCTGGCACTGCGTGACGTGTTCGGGGAGAAAATGCCGCCCGTCAGCTCGACCAAGTCCATGACGGGGCATCTGCTGGGCGCGGCGGGTTCGCTCGAAGCGATCATCT
>JAHDWY010000227.1 GCA_023384315.1 Candidatus Hydrogenedentota bacterium
TGTCCCCACGCATAGGCATCGAGGACAAGTTCGTACGTGGTCCCCGCAATCATCTGTAGCGACTGGTAGAAGCTGGCAGGGGCAGACGCGGGTTGTAGACGAGCGCATATCGCGCCCTCGGTCGCTTGCGCGCCGTGTTGCGTCGCCTGGCACTGCACCGCCGACCATTCGGGGAACGCGTTCGTCGCCGGGTCCCATTCCTCGAATCCGCCGTTCGCCATCAGAACGATCGAAGACAACGGCGCGGGTTGTTTGGATGGCTCTCCGCCGGTTTCCGGGCTGGCGACATCGTCGATGATGGTGCGCGTAACGCGCATGTTCGCAGTGGCCACGGCGGCGAGGGGTTGGCGAACGATTTCCAGCGTGTCGATGCGAAGGGCCTGATCGCTGCGTTGCAGTCGCTCGATGAAGAGCGTGATGTTCTGAATCGGGGCCGGTTCCGTTTTGAAATTAATTTGATAGCTGCGGTAGCCGTCTTCGTGGTCCACGAGACTGCCCAGCGGCATCTGCGGAATGCTGACCAGCACCTCGTTCGCATTTGCGGCGGCGGGAATGGGACTACCGGGCGCGGGGATGTTGCGCAAGGACAAGCGCGTGATCTCGCGGCGAAGACGGTCGTGGATCTCTTCCTGGGTCCACTGGCTGGAGTGCTGGGACGCCATGGCGTCGAAGGCGCGGTTGACGGGGCCCGCTTGCGCGACGAGTTCCTCGTAAGAGGCCAATTGCAATTGGAGGCTGTCGATGGTCGCATCCATGAGGGCGAGGCGATCCGTGGCAGCGCGGTACCCCAACATCGCCAAGGCCGCCCCGATGCAGAGTCCGGTGAGTGCGAGAAGTCGGCGTTCCGACGCGGTCAGGGTGTGGAATCTCCGCATCATTCTGAATCGGCCTCCGGTTCGCCTTCCGTCTCGGCCGTTGCAAAAGGAATGTTGATCTCGTATTGGATTACCGACTGGCCTTGTTCCTGATCTTCCCGGTACGGCCCGAGACCGGCGCGGGCAAACTGCGGGATGTCCTCGCGCCCGGCTTCGCGCAGGGCGTCCGCCAGCGCGTAGACAAGGGTGAGCGTTTCCGAGCGGCCGGCGAGCGTGATCTCCTCTCCATGGGAAAAGGAATAGCGAGTGATATTCAATCCGGAGGCCGGCGTGAGTTCGCTGATCTTCGCGAGCAGTTCCAAGGCGCTGCCACGGCGGTCGAGGTGCTGTTGGAGACGGATCAATTGACGTCGTTTGGCTTCAACACTTAGCGCCGTGGGTTCAATCTCCGCGACGCGGTTCTGGAGTTCGGCGATGTAACGGGAGCGTTGGAATGCGGCCTGGCCATAGAGCGCGAGCAGCGCGAGAAGGATTGCGAGTACGAATCCCCCGACCTTCGCAAACCTCCGGCGCGTCTCGCTGCGGCGGCGTGCCTGTTCCAACGAGGCCGGTACGAGGCTGATGGATATGGGCGCGCGATTCTGCGCGGCCAAGGCAGCCCCGAGCGAGGCCAGAGGGAGCGTGGAAAGGTGCTCCGCGCCCTGCGTACAAAGGCTCCGGGCGAACTGAGCGGGTTGGCACTCATATCCAAGCGTGTCGGAGAGTGCCGAGGCAATTTGTGCGGTGTTCACCCATTCCGACGCGAGGTAGATACGTTCTGCGCCGATCCCGTCTTCGGAATCTCGGCGGTGGGCGGAGACCGTGGCGCGGACTTCCGAGGCGAGTTCTTCTACGGCTTCCGATCCCACGGCGGTCGCGGCGGACCAGTCCTGCTGCGTGGCGACGGCCCGCCCGTACTCGAGCCGGTTGCCGTTGAAGACCAGTACCTCGACGCCGCCGGATGCCAGGTTCGCGAGGGCGAACTTCTCCCCTTCTTTGCCGTGAGCGAGGATGGCGCTGGTCGCGATGCAGGCCGTGCTCACGGAGATCTGTTCTGGCTCAACGCCAGCCGCACGGAGAACAGCGACGTGGGATTCGACGACGTCGCGATGGGCGAATACGGCCAGCACACGAGACTGGCCGTCGGGCAAACGCTGGAGCAGGCATTGGTCCATGACCAGTTCATGTTCGGGATAGGGCACGTAATCCTCGACCCCGAGGCGGACCATGCCGTCAAGCTCTTGTTCGTCGTGGGATGGCAGAAGGAGAATGCGCGCGGTCATGTCGTGACGCGGCATGACGGTGTGAACGCGGTCCGCGGCAATGCTGCGCGTCTTGACGAACTCTTCGACAGCCAGTTCGAGGCTGCCGTCCTGGGCCGACCAGGCGCCGAATTTCGTTTCCCAAGAGAGAATCTCGAGTCCCTTGGGAGAAGGCTTGACGCGCAGCCAGGCGATAAGGTGCTCGTCAAACTGCAATATGCTGATATTTCCAGTTTTACGAGCCAAAATCCCCCTCCGACCAATTCAAAACGGTAGCGGTTCCGTTGGCTACTTGCACCGTAGCCTTCGAAACCGCGCGTACCTTACCTTGCCGCAATGTCGCAAACCCGGTGATTGTAAAGTACTCCGATTCGAACTTGCAAAACCGGGCGATGGGTTCGAGATCGTTCATGCGAACGCCGGTGACCGAGGCAATCTCCTCGACATCTTGGAACCGGCGGTCGTCGGCGGTTTCCATCTCGCCATCGGCCCCGGCACGATAGGAGAGGACCACGGCCGCGACGGCAGGGTCCAGGTCGGGCAAGGATTCGAGCACTTCTCGCGGGGCCGTGTTGACGTTGACGCGGCCGTCGCCGTAGATGGTGAAGAGATCCCGTAACCCGGGACGGTCCTTCGAACCGTACCAGTCCGAGTCACTGATTCCTTCGAGGAGACGGGCCTCGTCGATAGCCAGGAAGGGCATGGGCTCGTCGTTGCCCAAGGGACCGCCACGGCGGCGGAGGATCGCGGATACCGTGGTGAAACTGAGGATATCGATCTCGTCGAAGATTTCGCGAGGAGCCGAGTTCAGCGAAATCTTCCCCTCCGCGTCCTCCAGAGTGAAGGTGACCTGGTCGTTCTCCAGAAGCGCATCGCTGCCGAGGTCAAAGAAGTTGCCCTCGGTGAGCATGTTTTTCTGCGTCTGATAAACCGCAATATACGAGTCGCCCCCGTACTGCTCGACGAGTTGCTGTACAAGGGCCTGGTTTCGCATATAGGCGATCCCATACTCGACGGCGCCGCGCGCGAGGTGCTGGGTGCGTGTGTGGTCGATACTCAATGCCGCGGCGCGCTGTTCAAGGAGCGCGCGGCGTCCAAAACCGATCGCAAGCACAGTCAAGATTGCCAGCATCCAAATGACGGCCACTAAAACGAATCCATGTTCCCTGCGCTTCATTGGAAGGCCCCCCCTTCCGTATCGATGGATTCTTCTTCCAGTTCTGTGGTGGCGCCGCGAAAAACGACGAACGTGGAGAAGGTCGTCTCACCGGATTCGCTGTTGTCATCGAGCAGGGTGAGATCGATGCGAATGCCTTGCGGGATTCCGGAGCCTTTCGGATGATCGTCGCGCACGATGAACTCCGCCGGTGGAGGCGGACCCTGGTCGGTCGCGTCCTGAACGGTGGTAATGGGCGGATTCCAGTAATATCGAAGTTCAAAGTCCTTCACGCCATAGGCGAGTTCAAAGTCCTTTTCCGAGGCCATTTTGATAATGGTGCGATCGATCTCCCCTTCCCCGGGCGGCGCGGACGGGAGCGGGCTCTTGACCAAGCGTTCCTCGCGCAGCAGAATGCGGCCTTCGCCGTCGGGGTCTTTGCGCGATCGGTAATGAATCTGAATGACCTGCGGCCTCGAATCCTCGTCCACGTCGAGCGGCGGCGACACCGCGAAGAAGGTGAAGTCGTCGTTGCTGCCTTCGACGAGGTGTGCCGTGCCGGGAATCACATTCTGGAGCTCCTGGGTCATGATGCTGAGGGCGGTGCGCGCATCCTGGTAGGTCGCGATGTTCGCTTCCCCGAGACGCCAGAGTCGGACGGTGGAGCTGAAACACAGGAACACGCCGCTCATCACGATGGTGAGCAGCATGCATGCCACGAGCAATTCGGCCAGGGTGAAGCCTGCCTCACCGTTTCGGGAATTGGTACCCAGCTTCTTCATCCTCTTTCGTGTACACCCGGTCGGGCGACACCAGCGTTTCAAGGGATCGCTCGAAAGGGCGACCCGCTCGCGACCACGAGACGGTTACGTGAATCTTGCCGAGATACGGCACGGGGTACTCGACGGGTTGTGCAAGCGTTGCCGTGGCGAGTGGCGGTAGCTCGGGTTGAGGGATTGGAACGACGGACACGTTCCACTTGTACACAAACTGAGGATAATCTTCGCCAAAATCACCCGATTCCGAGGCGCCGTCGATCAATGTTCGTTCCAGTTCGAGTTCGGACATGACCTGCTCGAGCAGGAATCGCGCGGTGGTGAGATCGCGCGCCATGGCGCGGGTTATCAGGGCATCCTGCATGGCGCGGTTGACCGCTACCCCACCGATGCTGAGCACCATCAGCGCGACCATGGTCTCCACGAGGATCCATCCACTGGCCGTTTCAAAGACTAAACGTTTGCAGGCACTCATTCTGCCTTCACCTCGAAACGGCCGAGGCGGCCTTTGGTTTCCAGTTCGAGGTCGTCTCCGTCGGCGGTTTCCATCTTGATGGTTGCGTAGTCGCAGGCGCCGGTGCCGTAGAACGAGACGAAGTGGGCCTCGCGGTCCTTATCGAAACGCGCCTTGGGCCGCTCGAATTCGATCCCCTCGGGAAGCTGCTTCACTTCCACCGGACCTTCGTCCAGGTAGGCGAATTGCTCTTCCCGTTCTTCGTCAATGTACTGACGCATGACCCAATATTCGCGCGACTCTTCGCGCATGTAGAAGCGATACTCCGTGCCGTCAGTGATGGCGCGTTCCTGGGCGTACTTCAGGTAGGCCACGAAATCGCGCGTGGCGCGATCCTGGCGGACGCGGGTAAGCGATCCCTGGTAGATGGGAACGACGGCGGCGGTCAGTAGGGCGATGATGGTCATCACGACGATGAGTTCGATCAGCGTGAAGCCGGATGCGCGGGAGGAGGAACATCCCCCTTTGTCCCCCTTCAAAGGGGGAGTTTTGCTAATTGGGTTTCTCGACAATGCGATAGCCTCATGCCGTGATACGTCTGCCCCGCACGCGGCATGGGCACCGCGAAGCGGCTGCGCCCATTCCCCCTTTGAAGGGGGACCAAGGGGGATGTTGGTCTTTGGCATCTGGGACGTCATGTTGACTCGGAGGTCCTCACTGCCTGATGGCCGCCGGGGTTGCTACTCCGCGATGGTGCTGGCGTTGGTGTCCCACACGGAGATGTCGTCCGCGGTGCCGGACTGCGCGTCCTGGCCACGGGAGTAGAGATCGTACTTGTTCTTCTTACCAGGATAGGCAAACACATACGGGTTGCCCCATGGGTCTTTTTCCAGCTTGATCACGTACTCCTTCTCACCGCCGACAAGCACGTCGAGGGACTTGGGATACTGATCGTTGTGTTCGAGCGCGTAGGCTTCGACGGCTCGTTGATACACGGCGAGATCGGCGCGGGCGAGCGTGATCCGGGCCTCCGTGCCGCGGCCGGCGACACTGATGGTCACCATGCCGGCGAGAATGCCGATTATGACCATGACTAAAATGAGTTCCAGCAGGGTGAACCCGCCTGATGCCTTCATCGTTTTTTCCTCCACCTCTATCGTGCGGGTTATGCGCCGCTATACGACGTTCGCACTCAGTGTCAACATGGGATACAGCATGGATATCACCAACACGCCCACGACGATCGCCATGATGACAATCAGTATGGGCTCGAGCAAGGCGGTCATGGCGCGGACGGCCCGCTCCACTTCCACGTCGTAGGCGTCGGCCATTCGCTTCGTGACCGCGCCGACGCGGCCGCTTTCTTCGCCGATGGCGAACATGTTGCACACCATGGGCGGAAAGTAGCGCGTTTGTTCGAGACCGGAACTGATGCTGTCGCCCTCGGCAACGCGCTCCTGCACGATGCCGACTTCCTGAGCGATCACCTTGTTACCGAGCGTTTCCACGGTGATCCGCAGGGATTGCAGAATCGGCACGCCATTGTCGAGCAGGGTTCCGAGGGTACGCGCAAACTGCGCCATCACGTATTTCTGGACCACGGTGCGGAGCACCGGCACGCGCAAGATGAGTTCATCGAACTGCATGCGTCCGTTCTCGCTACGGTACCACGACACCAGGCCGCCGGCAATCGCCGCAAGGATCAACAACACAAGCCACCAGAACTTTCCCATAAATCCGCAAATCGCCAGCACGACGACGGTGATCAGCGGAAGCGTGGCGTCGAAATCGTCGAACACTTCCTGAAACATGGGGAACACGAAGGAGACCATGATAAAAATCGCGATGGACCCCATCAGCAACAAGAAGGCCGGGTAGACCATGGCCGAGACGGCTTTGCCGCGGAGTTCCTCGTCCTGTTCGCCGAAGGTGACGATGCGCCAAAGGACCTCTTCCAGCATGCCGCCAGATTCTCCGGCCCGGACGAGGCTGCATTGCATGGCATTGAACTGTTTAGGGTGACGCTCCAGAGCCTCCGCGAAGGTGCTGCCTTTCTGCACTTCGTCGCGCAATTGATCGATGACGGCCACGAGCTTGGTGTTTTCGGTCTGCTGCACGAGGGTGGCCAGGGCGCGCGTCAGCGGCATGCCGGAATCAAGCAGGGTCGCGAGCTGGCGGAAGAAGATATTCCGGTCCTTTTGCCGGATACGTATGAGCGCGCGCCGGAGAGAGTCTTTCTTTTCCTCGCCGGTGTACTCTTCGATGGAGATGGGGAAATAGCCCATTTCGCGCAGACGGCTTAGGGCTGCGCGACGGCTCTCCGCCTCCAGGACACCCGTCGATGCTTCGCCGGGACCTTTCTTGACCTCATACTGAAACTGGGGCATGTTCCGCCTCGCTGCCGTCGAGCAGGTCGGACTCAGCGGTCACGCGGACGACTTCTTCGAAGGTCGTCCGGCCCTGGCAGACGCGCATCCAACCCGATTGACGCAGGGTGCGCATCCCCAATTCCACGGCGCGCCGCTTGATGCGCGTGGACGGTTCGCGCTGGATGGTCATCTCCTTGATGGCGTTCGAGAAGGGCAGAATCTCGTAGATGGCAACGCGCCCGCGATAGCCGGTGTGGCGGCAGTTTTCGCAGCCTGCGCCTTTCTTGAAAGTAGCGCCATCCGGCGCCTGCGGCGGCAAGCCCAGTTGGGCGTAGTCCGCTGGGCTCGGCTCATAGGGTTGGGCACAGTCGGAGCAAAT
>JAHDWY010000228.1 GCA_023384315.1 Candidatus Hydrogenedentota bacterium
CGGCCGCGGTTTTTCAAAGGCTGACAGTATAACTTCGTCCCACCGAAGGTTCCATACGGTAGCTTTGCGGAGATTTATCACTTGCGGCCGCGCCATTCGATTCGGTACCGTGAAGCCGATGCGTGGTGGAGAGACGGAGCCGATGACTACGTGCATTGACATACTAGTGGGTAGCGCGGAAGACATTGCCAAAGCGGCCGCCGAACATACGGACAGCGAAGCCTATATCGAGCCGCTGACGCAGGTCGTCCAGCAGCTTGGCGGATGCCTGGAAGACGAACTGCCGCTCGACGTGATGCCCTTGCGCGAGGCAGGGGCGGATGACGCCCTGATTGGCCGATTGCTGCGTGCCGCGGAAACGGAAGCAATTGAGCTGTTCCGCGCCTCCTCCAACGGCAAAGTCTTCGCAGGTAACGTCCTCCACTTGCGCGCGTGTATTCGCAAGTCCTTGCCGCCCGCGGTGCTCAATCTCGAAACGGTCAGCTTGTACCACAATCTGGTCGATAACATGGCCCAGACCGCTCATCCGGATAGTCAGCGGCTTTACGATTTTCTTGCGGGAATCCTCCACAACATTCGCGACCTTGTATTTGTCCACGACGCAGCCGGGAACATTCTCTATATAAACGACGCCGGACTCGCTGTGGTGAAGTACACGCGAGAAGACCTCATGCAGGGACTCTCCATCTACGACGTCGTGGTTTCCAAGTACATCGACCTGGTCGAGGAACGGATGACCGCACCCGGCGGCGGAAACTTATCGCCATTTACGATCGAGGTGTATTCCAAAGATGGCGAACGCATACCCATGGAGATTGACACTCGCATCTTGACCAATCACGCCGGATCCACCGACGTCATCGTCGGGATCTCCCGCGATTTACGGTTGGAACGCCGGTTCCAAACGGAAATTCGCCGCACCAATTGCTATGTGGAAACCTTACTCGGAATCTCTCCCCACGGTGTCATCATCGCCGACGCCGACGGCAGCATTCGCGACGCGAACGCGATCGCAGCAGGGCTATGCGGCGCGCCGTCGGTCAACGCGCTCATCGGTCTCGGTCTTTGTGATTTGGGAGAACGGGCCGACGCGTCCAGTCGAGATTTACTCGAGCGGGTCGTGGATGCCCGCAGAGACTTTCGAGCCTGCGTGACCTTCCGTACCCGATTTGGCAAGAAGCTGCACTGCGACGTGATTGCAGCGCCCCTCGAACTCGACGACGGGAGTCTCGACGGGGTTGTCATGCTACTTGTCGACATCGCCGAACAGAAGTCCATGCAACGCGAATTGCTGCAACAAGAGAAGATGTCAGCCCTCGGCGAGATAGTCATGCGGGCTGCACACGAGTTGAACAACCCGCTTGCAGGCATTCTAGGGTACGCAGAATTATTGCATCAGGCTGTCGAGAAACGGTCCCACAAAGACAAGCTCGAGAGAATCATCGACGAAGCCAATCGCTGCCGGCGAATCGGAGAGAATCTGCTCGCCTTTGCAAAGCGCGGGGACCGCGAACGGTTGCCCTGCGACATCAATGTACTGATACAACAGGCCTACGGGCTTTTTGAATACGCGCTGAATGTCGACCGCATCGCAGTGACACTCGACCTCGCTCCGGACCTGCCCCAGGTTCACTGCGACAGTCAGGATGTCCAGCGGGTATTCCTAAACGTCATCAACAATGCCCATCAGGCCTTGCTGGAGGTCGAACCAGACCGCCGCCGGCTGACGATCACCAGCCGTACCGACAGATCCTCCGTTCAAATTGTATTCGCCGACACAGGACCCGGCATGGACGAGGAAACATGCGCCAAGGTGTTTCAGCCCTTCTTCACGACACGGGACGTGGGCGAGGGGATT
Source organism: Candidatus Hydrogenedentota bacterium (assembly GCA_023384315.1). GTDB lineage: Bacteria > Hydrogenedentota > Hydrogenedentia > Hydrogenedentales > SLHB01 > JAHDWY01. Next base: position 1,859 of record JAHDWY010000228.1, read on the forward strand.
GGTCTCGGACTCAGCGTCGCGTACGCCATGATTACCAACCACGGTGGCGCCATCGAAGTGGAAAGTGAACCGGGCCGCGGCGCCACGTTTACGATTTCACTGCCGATTCGCGCCTAATCTAGTTCGTGTTCCCATCCAACGATAGTTCGTCGTCCACGAACTGCGCGTCATTGGGATTGGGCACGTGAAAATACGTGGCCACCCCGCCAGGATCGGGAAACTCGGTCAACGTCAGTTCCCAATCCGGCTTCGCCATGGGATACCAGTTCGTCGTTCGCCACGCGCTCACCGTACACGCCAGCCCGCCGGGCCGCACGCTCGTATCGGGAATAGGCCCTTTCAGCGTCGCGGGATTGATTGTGATCAAGCGCAAGTCTTCTTTGCCCAGCGCGGGATTCAGCTCCGGATTCAAACAGAATACCCGCGGTCCGTACATCACCGCCACCCGCCCGGCCTGTGCCTTGCGGCCGCGGACCATCCGCAGCGACATGGGCAACTCGAGTGTGATTTCGTCGCCCTCCTTCCACTCGCGATGCAGCGTGAGTAAGGTCCCTGGCGCGCCGTCACCATTTATTGTCGCGCCCACCGTCTTCACCTGTGCGCCGTCGCACCAGCCTGGAACTCGCAATTGGATTGAAAATTCTACAGGCGCCTCCGGCTCCACACGCAAGCGAACCGTACCGCTGGTCGGGTACTCCGTTTCCTGAACCAGTTTCACCTGGACCCCGCTCACGGGGAACGTTACTTCGGAGGGCGCGTACAGACTCACCACAATCCCGTCGTCCGATCGGTAGTAGATCATGCCGGGCAATTCCGCGATGATCCGCCGGTAATTGCAGGGGCAGCAATACGTGTCGCCTTCGAAATATTGCCGCTCGCCCTCCTGGGGCGAGTAGTAGCGAATGCGGCGGCCATCGGGTGATTGCGCGGCGAACAACGCGTTGTACACAGCCCGCTCCATGAGGTCTCCGTATAGCGGTTTTCCTTCCATGCGAAGAAGTTCGTCAAAGAACCGCAATTCGTAGGCCGTCGCGCACGTTTCCCCCAAGTTCGCGGCACCTTCCTGCGTGCTGTGCCAACACTCGTGCTGCCCGCAGGTCCCCGTCACGACGAGTCCGTCTTGCGCCAGCAGATAGTCCATCACGCGCCTGGAAGGAACGAGCAATTGCGGTTGCGGCTGGAGCCGGTACAACCGCAATTGCGCGATGCACCGGGCCATGTACGCGTACGCGTGCCCCTGGATGGGTCCCCAGCGGCCCTCCACAATCGGGCCGTCCCATTCCGCAAGCTTGCGCTGATTCAAACAGAAGTCCAGGTACTTCGCATCGCCGGTTGCCTCATGCAAGGCCAGCAGCGCGGGCTCCAAACCCGTTACCGCCATATACACCGTAATCGACCCGCCACCCGGCTCCCGTTCGGGATCGGCGTTCCAGCCCGCGATGACGTAATCCGCTGCTCGGCGCGCCGCATCCAGCGAGCGTTCTTCAGTGAAGTACCGGTAATCCATGGTCAGTCCATAGACCAGGTACGCCATCTCATGGATATCCCACAACGACCACAGCCGAGCTTCCGGCGCAAACATGCCGATGTAGCCGTCCGGCTCCTGCGTCGCGATGATGGCGTCCACGAGGTGCTCCTTCCGTTCGAGCACCTTGGGATCGTCCGTGTACGCGGCAAAGCGAACGGCTGCATCGATAAGCTTCCCGAGCCCCACATAGCCGCCCGTCGCGGTCCGGTCTTGAAAGGGCTTCAGGAAATCCTGGTCGGCTTCGAGCGCCATAAGGTTGTTGTCGATAGTCGCAGAAATCCGGTCGCCAATTTCCCCGCGCACCTCGACGTTCCGAATGTCTACAGTCGTAAAGACGTTGCCTCGCGCAGTCAGCGCGCAGAGGAACATGCCACACGTGACGTGAACCCATTTGCTTTTCATCTACTGAATACCCCTTTCCCGATGCGAAGGCGAAATTCTATTCGACATCCTAGATCAGCGCGAACCTCCAGGCAATTCGCGAATACCAACCCGATCGCAGGGCTTGCATTTAGCCCTCGCTACCCCGCACATTGAAGACCGTAGTGAATTCAGGACGCAAAGGCGTTTTTGGCTTTCCCGGATACAAGGAGCATGCTATGCGAAGGATCGTAACGTTTGCATCCATCGGAACTGTCCTCACTTTGGCCGCCCTGTTCGCGCTGTTGCGGTCGATACCGGCGGCATCCGCCCAGGCCGACTCGGCCTCAAATGCCGACCAGATTCGTCGTGGCGAGTATCTTGCCCACTCGGTCGCCATGTGCGTCGTATGCCACTCTCCCAAAGATGAACACGGCCAGCCAATTCTCAGTCAACAGTTTGAAGGCGGCGTGATTCCGGCGAAAGCCACCTACCCCAAGATGGCGACTTGGGCGAGTCATGCTCCCGCGTTGGGACCACTCGCCGGAGGCACTGGAGAGGATGTGGTTACGCTGTTAATGACAGGAATCGTGCCACGCACCGGAAAACCTCCCCGGGGTCCCATGCCGCCCTTCCGTCTCAGCGACGAGGACGCCCGTGCCGTCGTCGCCTACTTGCAGAGTCTGGGAAGCTAAGCCGGGAGGGAATCGTTACGGACTGTCCAGGTAGGAAATGACCGGACAGTTCCGGCAGGAAGGATTGGGCTCGCACCAGTCCTGAAACACCTGAAGCAAGCCCTGCTGCGTGCGGAAGTCGATCCGTGGCGGTTTGAGGTCGCCGAAAACACGCGGGATCATGATCCGGACCACGTGATTCCCCGTCTCCTTGGGCAGGGCCGCGAAAAGTTCCAGCACCCGCTCCTCCATTTCGCGATCGGAGCGGGAGCGCGCCGACGCAAGTCCTGCGGGAAGAAATACGTTCCCGATGATGGAGCGGATCCGGCTCGCGCCCAATGGCGCGTTGGGCGTAGGCAGCCGCTTGCCCGTCCAGGTGCAGTGCTCCGCCCAGAATCCCATGGCGCTTGGAAACAACGCTTCGAAGGCGCGTCGCCGCTCGAGCGGGCTGCACGCCTCGCGCCAGATCGCATCCAGCGTAGCCGGTAAACCGTTGCGCGCCGTCCGCGCAAGAAATCGCGCCGCGCCCGACAACCGGCGTTCCGGATAATTGTTCGGGCGCACCCCGGTTCGCGACCATGCGAGCGGCAGACTCCGCAATCCGTCAAGATGCCGGGCGCGCAGTTCCGCGAGCCGGCGAAAATGAGGGACCGCAGTTTTGTCTGGTAACACCTGAGGCAGCAGACCGCCAACCTGAAGAAAGGCCGTTTCCACGAGCATCGGTTCCTCGCGCGCCAGTTGCCGCACCCGCTCGTAAGGAAGGCCGCGCGCGACCGACGCGAAGTGATGCTTGTACCGGCTGTAGCCACACGCCGTGAGAAATCCTTCATAGACGGCCTGATCCATGCCTGCACGAGCCGCGCGCTCCGCAAGCGTGCGCGACTTCTGCAGGAGCCGCCATTCGCCCGCGAGCAGCAGGAAGCGCCGGACATGGTCTGCGCCGTGCTTCCGCGACAGCGCCGCGCAGTACCCTTCTGTCATGCTCACCGCGTGCGGATAGTCGTCCGCGGACGCGGATTGAATCACCTGCCCAAGATCGGTGTCGAGGCGATTCGCAAGCAGAAGGCAGGCCACTTTGCGGCCCGATACGGTGGTCGATGGTGACGCGGGGGCCTTCGTTGCCAGGACAACCTCGAGGATCACATTGTCGTACCGCGGGTCGCGGTGATGACCGTGTTGCCGCCACCCATGGTGGTCCAGGTGAACTTCCACATCGCCCGTGCGCACGGTGCTGCCGAACTGAATCTGCGCGCCGAGGAAGTCCGGACCTTCGGCATCGTTCCACCAACCCGGCGAGATCACGCGCACCGGCATGCCCTCGGAAGTCTGCAACGATTCCGAAGGAAACAACTGGTCGTACCACACGCGCTGCACGACTTCCTCCGGCACGGCGTCCGGCCGTTCTCGCGCAAAGGTCACGAGCCGGTCGTACTCGCCCGTTTCAGGTCTTATCGCGGCGGATGATTCCATGATCGTTCCTGTATCCGAAGGCCATCGCTGTACCAGTCCAGCAATCATACCACTGGAACGACGCGTGAACCAGACACGCGTGCGAAGGTATTCGTAATTTTGTCAATATTTTATTTACGCCCACACTTTCTCATGGTATAATCCATCCAGTGCCACGGGATCGGCACGTCCAGACGGAGTCACGCCATGAGCGGAAGAAGAACTATCCAACAAACGTTGTATCTTACTGCTTTATTTGGAGTTGTCGTTGCTCTTGCGCCTGGCCTCGCGTGGGGCGACGGCGCTGCGGTCGACCTGATCGGACGTGGAAACACCTTCACCGTCGTCGAGCGAAATGGCGGTGTCCAGGAGATCGACGAGTCGGCGTTGTCCGTGCAGGATGGGAAGTCCCGCAGCTACGGCAAACTGGAGAGCGCGACGCCTGCGGAAACTACCGGTGAACCCGCTGCGGAGGAATCAGCCGCCCAGGACGCCGAAACCGCCGAATCCCCGGAGCAAGTCCCCGCCGCAGGCGAGCAGACCGCCACACCCGAAAGCGAAACCGCGCCCGAAACCGCCGCGTCGGCGAGCGAACCCACCGAGGAGACCCCGGAGGAAAAGGCCGCGCGCGAGGAGGATGTCCGCGCCGTTCGTGCCATGCTTGACCAAGGCGGCGCCTATTTCTACGACGAGAACAACAATCCCCTTTCCTACCAGCAAGTCAGCGCCATGATCCGCGAGGGGGACGTGGAGAACATCCGCGCGCAGGGACTCCACCTCAGCTCCTGGAAACCCACGGTGAATGAACTGAAAGATACGCCCCAGACCGGCGCGAGTGCTTCCGCGTATGGCGGCGGGACGGCACCCGGCACGAAGAAATCGGTTCATGAGATCGTCGCCGAAGGAAAGCCCTTTCAAGAGACCGTGAAGGACGATCCCAAGTTCGACCCCAAGAAGTACAGCGCCGGAACGCCCGAGAACGGAGAAGTCTCGCCCCTCGCCGTGCCCGAAGAGCGCCGCCCCTTCCGCGAAGTGCTCAAGGAAGACCAGCGGCAACCCTTCGATCCCAACCGGGATTACACCGAGAATTACTAAATCGCCGGTACCATCTCAAAGACAGTTCGCGAAACGCGGACGTACTCCGCGAGCCTGATTGATGCAGGACATTTTTGATCGAGGAACTGCTTCGGTAATCTAAGTCCCGCTATTCACTGCCACATCGGGTATCAGCTCCGACCACTCAGGTCCCGTTTTCCGCGGCGGCAACGGGTCTCTGCTCTGGTTACTCAGGTACCATTTCTCACGGCGATATCGGCTTTCTGCTCCGGCTACTCAGGCCCCGTTTTTCGCAACGACATGAGGCATCTGGT
>JAHDWY010000229.1 GCA_023384315.1 Candidatus Hydrogenedentota bacterium
ATACTCCCCGCGCAGGTAATGGGCAGTCCGCCAGTCCGCGCCCGCGGAGCATTTGGACAGGTAATCAGCGACACCGGCGGCAGCCAGGCGCGGCGGCGCGGCAGCGACGATTTCGGGGTCGGCGAAGACCCCCAGTGCGGGGGTGCATGGTACGGTACGCTTGAGTCCCCGCACCTTAACCGCCGTGATGCCGGAGGTGTACCCGTTCATGCTCGCGGCCGTGGCGAAGAGCAGGACGGGGCGATCGTTCTTGGTGCCTGCGTGTTTGGCGAGGTCGCCCACCGTGCCTGCGCCGATACCCACGAAGAAATCCGCGTCCGCACCGGCCTCGGCCACTTCATCGCCGAGGGCTTCCGTAGCGTCAACATGCCCGCCGGTTAGCACCTTTTCCGTCACGGACTTCCCTGCGGCGGCCAAGGCCTTGAGCACAGGTTCCGCTGCCGCGGCATGGGTGTTTTCGTCGGAAACCACGAGACAGGAGGCGCCGCACCGTTCCCTGGCGAACTCCGCCAATCGTATCGCGGCATCGGCGCCGATATGCGCCCGCGCGATAGGAAGCCCGGGAGTCTCCGCGAATGCGCGGGCCAGCGCCGTTCCAGTGGGGGCCGTTCGAGTCATGGTAGCGCTCCGCCGCGCTCAGCCCGGGCTTGTGGTCAGGTTGACCGACGTGCCGGCGTCTTCCCGGAACAGGGTAACATTCAGCATCTTGCCGTCCTTCTTGAAGTTCATCATCTTCATGTCCGGCAATTCCTGCGCCTGCGCAGGCGTCTCCTCTTTCCATCCCTGTTCTTCGATCGCGACCTTCATCGCGTCCGAAACCGATTCAAGAGCCTCCGGCACCTGACCCTGAAGTACGTACGTGCCCTGGTCCGGCAGGGCGCTGACATTGATGACGGTGAGACCGCCAGGAAGGGGAATGTCAGAAGGGAACTGGTCGGGAACGCGCGCTTCATCGCCGGTAGTGACCTCGACCACCGGTTCTGCGGGGCCCGCGGAATCTCCCGAATTGGACGATCCGCAACCGGCCATAGAGACAAGGGCCATCACCAAGGCGAACATCCAGCGTACATTCCTGGTTTCCATCGGATCTCACTCCTGCAGTTTCGCGTCCATCATACAGAAAAGCGGACCCTTCACGCGGAAGAGTCCGCTTCAAATCACGAATGCTATGCGGAGCGCTTACTGAACAGGTTCCAGGGGCGTCCCATCATAGATGATCTTATCGCCTTCGATGGTGGCCGCGTACTCCTGGCCCATGGCGCCGACGGTCAGCGTCGTGCCGTCCAGCGACCACGTCCCCGGGATCTGATCGTTGACCTTCAAAATGCCATCGGGCTCAAAGGAAAAGGTCATGCCGCCCGCGCTGAACTTCTTGCCCACGATGTTCTCCGCAGTGAGGGCCGCACCGGCAGCTTCGGTGCCTTCCACGGCCGCTTCGACCGCCGCCTCAGCCGCGGTTTCCCCGGCCGGGGCTTCCGCGCTCATGTCTTCCGTACCGGCCGCGGGCGCTTCGCTATCCGGCATCTGGGCCGGTTCTTCTACCGCGGCGGGCTCGGGTGCAGCCGCCGGCTCAGTGGCGTCCGCCGGTTCTGAAACATCCGTCGCTGGCTCTGAGGGAGCGGTGCTCCCGCCGCTACAGCTCGTCGCCGCGAACGGCAGCGAGATCGCCATAAGCAGTGCAATCGCTACAAACAAGTGCTTTTTCATGAAAACGGCCCCTTCCGTCGATTGACCTCGCATTCCCGCGAGGGTTGGTGTCGCGCATTCCAGTTGTGCGTCCAAAGCACAACGCGCATTAGCGTACACGGAGCGCGTGGTCCGGGTCAACAGCCGCGTAGAGGGACGTAACCGCAGGGAAACGAGGGACGAGGAAGCCGGGAGAAGGGATTGCGGCCTCAGTTCTACCGACCGGTAGGTCGCGGTTGGTGGTGACAATTGATTAACTTAATTGCCAAAACGACTTGACACGCAAAACCGGTTCTGCTATCGTACGCGAAGTATTTTTGGGGATTCTGCCAACGGGTAGACGGAAAAATACGAAAGCGGAAAACAGAAACTGACTGCAAGGGGTAGATTCACACTACACACACGCAAAAAAACCATCAATCGTGATCTCACATCGGAGACGAAAGGAGGGATGCGACCAGTCCGAAGAGACTTACTCCGAGGTCACGCGATATGGATGTGCGAATAGATCTGGTGAACGAACTCAGCGTTTCGGCGAAATGAAACTTTGGTTTCGCTCGAAGCTGGTATAGCGAGGCGTACAGACGCCTCCAACATAAAATGGAGAAACCAATCAATGCGTAAATCATTGATGATTGTTCTCACGGCGGCCATGGTGCTGGCAGCGTTGCCGGCCATGGCCGAGCTGCAGAACGTGCAGGTCGGCGGAGAAATCCGCATCCGTGCGAACTACTACTCGAACTACACATATGACATCGCCGGTCAGGGTGCTCCCCAGACCATTCACCCCCTTGCTGGTAATCAGGTCATCTGGCCGAACTTCTTCCTTCCCCGCCGCCCGATCGGTACCGGCCCCTTCAATGGGAACGGCATCGTAAGCTCGTTCGCGTGGGATGATGAAGAGAGCAACGACCTGCAGTTTGTCGAACAGCGCACCCGGCTCAACGTGAAAGCGGACTTCACCAATGAAGTCAGCGCCTTCATCGAGCTGGACAGCTACGACATCTGGGGCGAGGACTTCCGGTCCGACTACATCACGGGTCTCGACAACCGTGCCGTGACCAACGATGACGTCGAAATCTATCAGGCCTACATCGAAGCGAACGAGATGTTCGGCTTCCCGCTGCGTCTTCGCATCGGTCGCCAGGAGCTCAGCTTCGGTAGCGAGTGGCTGGTTGGTGTGAATGACACCGCCGCTTTCTCCCACGGTCTGTCTTTTGACGCGCTTCGCCTGACCTATGCCAACGACGTGTTCAGCGTCGACGCGTTTGCCGCGACGTTGTTCGAGAGCGGCATCAACGAGCAGGATGGCGACGTCTGGTTCTACGGCGTCTATGGTAGCTACCTCGGGCTGGAAGACATCACGATCGACGCGTACTGGATGATGATTCGTGATGGCCGCAGCCTGAATGACACGAATTTCATTGCACCGATTGAATGGTTGGAAAACGTATTCGCTTTGGATGACTACGATGCAACCACTCTTCATACTGTTGGCCTCCGCGGAGCCGGCACCATCGGTGCTTTTGATTTCGAAGCCGAAGCTGCCTATCAGATGGGCGACGCTGACCAAGTTGGATTCCTGTTCAAGCCGTTCATCTATGGAGATGACGGTGCTGATTACTCGGCCTGGGGTGCGAACCTCGAGCTGGGTTACACCTTCGACGTGATGTGGACGCCGCGTGTCTACTTGGGCGGCGCCTACTTTGACGGCGAAGACGAGCGCGACATTACGTTCATCGAATGGCTTAACCCCTTCGATCGTCCGGAATCGAGCGTGAGCTTCAATCGTCTGTTCTCCAACTGGGAGTACAGCGAGTTCATCGAAAACACCGAGCTGTCGAATGCGTACGTCATTCGCGGTGGTGTGAGCGCCAACCCGACCGAAAGCGTCGAAGTGCTGTTGGCCGTCTCGTACTACAACACGCTTGAAGAGTTCGATGCCCCGCGTTACTTCTCGGTCGGCGGATTCCGGGTCCCCTTGGCTCCGGCTCTGTCCTTCTGGACCCAGGAGAATGACTCCGAGCTCGGCACCGAAGTTGGCCTGTACGTGACCTACAACTACAGCGAAGACCTGAGCTTCGAGGTAGGCTGGGCGCACTTGTTCGTGGGTGAAGGCCTTGAAGAAGGCCAGTTCAGCGCGCTCAACGGTCTCGGCTTCAACGGCGGTTCCGGCGACGACGACTCCGACTACATCTACTTCGAAACCAAACTCTGCTTCTAAGCAGATCGCGGTTACTTAGTACGATACCGAAGCCCCCGCAATCGAAAGGTTGCGGGGGCTTTCCATGTTTATGACATGTACGGGTGCGACGTCTCCGATCCGGATTCCTGCCCCGAAACGCTCCGCGGCGTACTGGCAGGTCCTCCCGAGGCCTTTCCGGGAGCAATTCTCTCCACCCTCGAACGAATTTGGGCAGAGAGAATTGGCCGGAAATGTCGGCAACGGCCGAACCTCACCGGTCCCCAGCGTCCGTCCGGAAAGTCCCTGAACAGTTACGACGCGGAACCATCAAGCGTGATATCGAGGAAGTCGGCGACGCCGACGTAACCGAGCTTGCGGTAGATGCTGTTGGACGTGGGATTCCCGAGATCGGTGAACAGGGTGCAGAACGATTTTCCCTCATCCAGGATCTGCTGGGACAGCCGGGCGACGATGGCGCTGGCGTAGCCGTGGTTGCGGTGTTCGGGCGGCGTGTAGACGTAGCTGATGCATTCCCCATGCGCCGTGGGGCGACTGCGCGCGGCCATGGCGCGGGGCTCGCCGTCATCCCAGAAGAACAAGGTGCCTGTGGCGACGCGCATTTCCGCATCGGCATAGGTCTGTGCGTCGGGCGGTTCGTGAAAGCAGTCCTGCTGGAACCCGACGGCCCACTGGCGGACGAGTTCCATGTCATCGTTCGTCGCGGGGCGCATGGCTCCCGGAGGGAAGTTAGGGTGGACAACGGAATCCAACCGGTGGACGCGCTGATGCGTTCCGTCTCGCGGCGTGGTACCGGACACGCGGGCCCACTCCGCGGCAAAGGCTCTCGCGGTCGGTGTGGGCGCAAATACGGCCGGGACTTCGGCGCCCGAATCGTGCAGGTGAGATGCGAGGACATCAAGACCGCGCGGGTCATTCGCGTCAGCGGCGAACACATGCAGGTTCTTCCGGGGCGGCGTGCGCATGGCGGCAGCGTACAGAGCATCGTTGGACGTGACGGTAGCAAGCAGCGGCTGTTCGCCATCGAACCCGGGCTCCGCGATCAAACGCAGGCAGATGCCGAGCATGAGGCTGTTCACACATTCGTCCTTCAGGAGGTGCGGTTCGACGATAGCAAAAAAGTCGCTGAGGTCCGTGTGTTTGGTGCAGGTCATGATAGTTCGTGCCCCGCTGGGATTCGTGATCGCCGCTTACCGGAGGACGGCTGTGGCCAGCGCCAGCAGGAACAGCCCTGCCAGGAGCGCAAGGATAAGCGCCGCAACGGCCTTTATCCATCCGAAGCGCATGCGCACTTCGCCGGTGGCGTCGGGAGCAAATTCAAACGCGTGGCCTTGGTACCAGAGACCGCAGTGGGGACATCGCGTGGAACCGGCGGGGATGGGGCGCGAACACCGTCTGCACGGGACGAGGTTGCTTGAACCCTCCCGGTAGGAGGTGAAGTCGAAGACATTGTATTCACTCATGGGGGCGACCCTCGGCCGCTATGAATCGGTGCGGCGCGATCGGATCAGTTGCGCGGCCCCGCTGACGAGAAACATGCCGCTGAGAATCCAGAAAAAGAGTTTGCCCCCGTCTTCGTACATGGCTTCCCAGAGTTGGGTTGCGGCCAGGACCACGCCGCAAAGGACCATAATCCAAGCTGCAGCTCGCATGGGGCCTCCAAGTTCCGTTCGGCTACCGTTACTCAGTCACAGACTCGTCCGTCGATTGGGCGCCAGCCTCTCCGACCACCGTCTGCGCCACAGCCGATGTGAATTGCATCCCCTGGGTGACGTCGACTTCTCCGCGAAAGATACCCGTCTCCTGCGCGCGCAAGTTGAAGGTAAAAGCCTTTGAACTGCCCGGCGCGAGTTCCGTGTTGAAGGTGTAGCTCATGCTGTTGTCGAGGGGGATGTGCATGCTGGATTGTTCCGCCGGATCGACGGACACGACCACGAACCCGGCGAGATACTCGTCGGCGATATCGACATCGTTTATGGTGACCGGCTGTTCTTCACGCGTATTCGTCACCGTGACAACCAAAGGGAACGTTTCGTCGAGCGCTACGTCAAGAGGCACGTCGACCGCAATTGCGATGCCCTCCGGGTCCTGTGCAACGTGATACAGAAAGGCGCCCAAGACCAGCATTCCCATCAGCGCCACAAGCGCCACCGCCAAACACCCTATCGCGATCGCTTTACCTGCATTCATCGGATTCGAGTTCCCCCTGGTTTCCCGGGTTTGCCAACACCATACGGGCCTCGTCAGCTTGGGATTCCGGAACAGCAACCTTGACCGGACTGGCGCCGCCCGCGGATGCGTACCATGGCAACCACGTGCCCACCGCTTCGTCGGCAAGGTACGCGTCGATCCCGTGACCTTCCAGGACAGAGCGGGCAAAGTCGGCTTGGGTGATGGGCCCCGCAAATACGACGACCAATCGCTCTTCGTGTTCCATGGCTCACTCCCACGGTGACGTGTGTTCGAGTATGCGCGGGTGCAGGCCGGATGTCAATCGGTCCCATAGGAGCGCGCGTTTTCCAACCCGCGAACGCCAACCACCTTGCTTGGTGGAACATCGGCGCCGGACCGCAGAGTCATCAAAGAAGCGGGTTAGAAAACCTGCTCTCCTATTCAATGCATCTACAACGCCTTGTCGGCCCAGAGCCGGCGACATGCACCAACGCCTCCAGAAGTTGTACTATACCCGTTCCCATGCGAGGTTAATTCCGTTTCGGCCGCGGCAGCGGTCGCCAGTCGATGGTTGGGGAGTATCGTTTGATGACACGCGTTCGATGGAGTCTGGCAGTTGCGGCGATTTGGACCGGGGCTTGGGCCATGGCGCAGGAAGCCCCGGCGGTAACGGACCCGGCGGACCAAGCCGTTGCCGAAGAAGCGGCGCCGGCCGTGCCGCCCGCGGAGGAGCCCGCGATGCCGGATGTGCCCGCCGAAGTGCTCGAAACGCCGGCGCCCATGCCGGAGGTGCAACCGTCGCTGGAACAAGCACCCGCCGCGCCCGCTGTATCCCCGTTCGAACGCATCTTCGGTAACGCCGCCGTGCTGGATGCAGCCATGCGCGAACAGGTGCTCGCGGGGGAACACGGCAAGCGGCACTACGTTGACCATAATCAGGACGGCAACGCGGACGAAGTGTGGTTTGTGGATACGGCGCCGCGCCACCCAGCCGATTGGCAGCCCGTGTTGGTCCGGGCGATAGACGAAGACGGCGATCTACAGGACGACAGCCAACCCGACCAGGACAGCGATCTGTATATCGCCGACTGGCACGGCGACGGCACGGTGGATGCCATTCTCGACTACAC
>JAHDWY010000230.1:0-2512 GCA_023384315.1 Candidatus Hydrogenedentota bacterium
GGTGGTTTTCGTCGTTGGGGATTGCGGGGGGTTTGCAATAGACGGCGGCGCTTCCTTTTTACAGGAAGCGCGCGCCCGGTGTCAGTTTTCGAACCGTTTCGGCAAGCCGGATGGTCCCGTTGAGATTGATGTCCATGGTCCGCGCGGGATAGGCCTGCGACGAGGGGATAAAGGTGACTGCTGCCAGGTGGAACACGTGCGTAACCGGCCCCGCCCATTGGACGAGCGCCTCCACTTGGGCATCGTCGGAGATGTCGCACCCAAAGGCCGACTCGTCCTCGGCGGTCCCCGGCAGGACGCTGGACCGCAGATTCCATCCCGAAGCGCGAAGATGGCCGGTCAAAAAGCGTCCGACGAATCCATTTGCTCCGGTTACCAGCGCCAATCGTTCCATGAGGGAATCTTACACGCTGGGACGGCCGACACTGAAGTACCGGAAGCCCGCCTTTTCGAGCACGCTCGCCGTGTAGAGATTGCGGCCGTCGAAGATGACCTTCTCCCGCATCAGATCGCCCATGCGCTCGTAGTCGGGCCGCCGGAATTCGTTCCATTCCGTGGTAATGACCAAGCCGTCCGCTTCCTGCAACGCCGCGTAGTTCTTCGGCACGACGGTAATACGGTCGCCATAGACGTGCGCGAGATTCCGGTCGGCCACGGGATCGTACACCGTGATTGCCGCGCCCGCCTCTAGCAACGCGTCGATAACATGCAACGCCGGCCCGTCCCTAAGGTCGTCCGTCTTCGGTTTGAAACTCGCGCCCCACACAGCGATACGCTTTCCTTTGATCCTCTCGCCGTAGTGAGCGAGGATCGTTTCGATGAACCGTTGCTGCTGCTCGCGGTTTACCGCCGAAACCGCTTTCATGATGTGGGTATCGAGCCCTCTCGCCTCGGCCATCTTCGCGCAGGCCACTACGTCCTTCGGCAGACAGGAGCCCCCGAAACCAATGCCGGGGAATAGGTACGCGGGTCCGATGCGGGAATCGGCGGCGACGCCTTCGCGGACCTCTCCGATATCTGCTCCATAGGCTTCGCACAGAGTTGCCATCTCATTCATGAAGGAAATGCGCGTGGCAAGCATGGCGTTGACGGCGTACTTCGCCATTTCCGCGCTGCGAATGGACATAAGCAACAGCGGTTTGCCCGTCCGGAGAAATGGCGCATATAGCTCCTTCATGATCTCCTCGACGCGCACGTCGTCGCATCCGACGACAATGCGGTCGGGCCGCATGAAATCGTCCACCGCCGATCCTTGCCGCAAAAACTCCGGATTCACGACCACGTCGAAGGATTGAGACGTGGACTCGGCAAGCCGGTCGCGGATTTCTTCGGTAGAGCCGACGGGACAAGTGCTTTTGTTCACCACGATGCGGTACCCGTCGATGGCCTTACCGATGGCGTCAACCACGCTGAAGACCTGGGACGTGTCAGCTCCCCCATCGGGAAGAGGAGGTGTGCCCACGCAGATGAAAATCAGGAGTACGTCTTTGACCGCCTCGTCGAGAGCGGTTGTAAACTTGAGCCGCTCTTCTTCCATGTTACGAACGACGAGTTCCTCGAGGCCGGGTTCGTAGATGGGCATCTCGCCCGCCTGTAGCATGGCGATCTTGGCCTCGTCGATGTCCATGCACTTGACGTAGTGGCCGTTTTCGGCGAGACCGGTACCGACGACCAGCCCGACGTGCCCGGTGCCGACAACCGCGATTTTCATCAGTTCTCGCCCCCAAGATATCCGAGTGCGCCAAGTTCTTCTTCGAGAGCGGACGTGTCCGCGACCGCTTGAGGCTCTACCGCGTTCTCCAACGCGGCCGCCTGCATCTGATCGATAAGGCCAAACATGGTCTCTTCCAACGTGGGATTCTGCCCGGCCAGGTTGTTGGTCTCACCCGGGTCAGTCGCCACGTCGTACAGCTCCACGGGCAACAGTCCGCGTTTGTTGCCTTCGTTCGCTTTGATGAGTTTGGCGTCCATCGTGCGCGCGGCCTGAAGAACGATTCCCTCGAAGTCGAGGTGTGAATAGGTAATGCGGCCGTCGGCATTCCCGGCACTGAGATTGTCCGCAAGGAACAACGACTTCCCTTGCATGGCCGGCGCGGGAGGCAGCCCGGCGAACTGCAGCAGCGTGGGGGCGAGATCCACGTGGCGTGTCATGTGCGCGTTGGTTTCGCCGGCCAACTGGTTTCCCGGCAGCTTAATCATCAAGGGAATTCCGATCTGCTCGTCGTACAAGGTCAGGCCATGCCACCAGCCGCCATGTTCGCAGAACTCTTCGCCGTGGTCGGACGTGAACACGATGACGGAGTTGTCGTAAAAGCCGCGATCTTTCAACTCCTGAACCAAATTGCCAAGAGATGCATCAAAATGCTCGATCTCGCCGTTGTACACGCGCTGGAAGAGTTCCCGGTATTTCGCGGGGTCCAAATCCGTTCCCAGCCGTACCCGCGCGTAGCCCACGCCAGGGTCGGTGTGATCCATGTAGGGATCATGCGGGTCCATGTAATGCAGGAAAAGC
>JAHDWY010000230.1:2522-7169 GCA_023384315.1 Candidatus Hydrogenedentota bacterium
ATCGGACGGCCGCGCTTCGCTATCGAGCCAATCCACAGCGCGACTCGTTACGTCCTCCGCGGGCTGATAGAAGTCTCGCACGTTGATGCGTCCGCCGGTCAGTTTGCCCACGAGCATCTGATAAACCTGGCGCAGCGTCTTGTAGAGTACCATTTTCTCAGCGGACTGTCCTGCCCCGAAGAGATACTGCGGCCGCAGGTACTCGTACTCCACGAACCCCTGGCCATAATTGTAGGTATCGGCGATGTTGGGATTGTTGGCGTAGCCCTGCGTAAAGTAGCCCGCCTCGCGAAGGACCTCCGGAAACGTCGTCACATCATCCGGCAGCACGGAATCTTTTTGCACCGCCGTATGGGCTTCGGGATACATGCCGGTGAAGATCGTCGCAAAAGACGCTTTTGTCCACGACGACTGCGCAAACGCGTTGTCGTAGAGAACGGAATCCGCGCGGAGCGCGTCAATGTTCGGCGTGTTTGCCGCTGCGTCCGGGTTGTAGGCGCGAAGGTAGTCCGCGCGCAGGGTATCTACCGCGATCAGGATGATGTTCGGCCCGGCCGAGCCCGCGGTGCCCTCGAAAGACAGCGCCTTCGCGGGCGGAAGCTTGCTGATGGACAGACCCAAACCAATCAACACGATACCCACAAAAAGCACTGCGGCGGTGATACCGGTCTGCACACGGGTACGCCCACTGATGGCCATGATGGCTGCGCCGCCCAGCACGCCCAGCACCGCGACGAGCAGAGCCAATCCCCCCAATGCGGCATAGTTCAGGATCGAGAGCCCGTGTTCCCCGAGCACGTCCTGGGAGTACCGGAATCGTCCGATAACGATCAGACCTGCTCCGAGCGTGCCGCCGAGACACAAACCGAACGCGATAGCCCTGGAGACGAAGCGGTCGACGAGAAGGGAAAGGAAACCCAGCGCGCCCGCAATCCCGAGGCCTAGTCCGGTGAATAGAAGCCCATAGACCAGGGGACCCCACCAAAACGCGACCATCTCGGTGAGGCCGGCTTGACGGCTGACGAGCCAACTGCCCTCGCCAAGACCCACGATGGCGCCGCCCACGAGCCCGGCCGCCGCACCCGCGACCGCGTAGTCCGTCAGTTTCTCGCGATAGCCGGCGATCGCCTCCGGCGCGAGGTGGAGACCCTCGCCCTCGATCTCCCTCGCCGCCTCGCGCGCTTCCGCCAAGCGCTCCTGGACCTGCACTTTGGACGGACGCCGGTGGAAGGGCAGCATCACGATTCCGATGAGAAAGGGCACGAGTTCGCCTATCCACCAGCCCAAGTGTGCAAAGGTGGCCGCTGTCGCCGCGCCGCTCTTTCCGGACAACAAGGTGACGAACACAATCTCGCGAATGCCCTCGCCGCCGATCGACGGTCCGAGCACGGTACCGTAGATCATCAACGGACTGGCAAAAAGGATATCGGTCAACCCGGTGTTCTCGGCGCGAATCGACATCATGGTTCCGAAGTACATAAAACACGTGGCCAGGTGAACGCCCAAGCCAAAAAGCACCGCCAGCATCAGATTGCGGCGGCTACCGCTGTACGCCGTTACTGCGGCCCCCAGCTTGTCGACCTTGGTCCGGATCGCTGCGGGCGTGGGGAAGACCGCGACCAGCACTTGGATGATGCGGGGATTCAGAAGGGTTACAAATGCGACCGTCACGAACGATGCCAGAATCAACAGAATGATGCCGAGTACGGCAACATTGATATTGAGCAGTGCGAATCCTAGCGGAAATGTGAGAAAAACCAGGAACGTAAGCGCGACGAACCCGATGAGTTTTTCGACCGCGATGACGGTCGTGCATTTGATCACCTCGCCGGTGTACCGGGACGAGTCGATCAGGCGCCATCCATCGAGCCCAATCGTCCCTGGCAAAAAAATCCCGATAGTTCGCCCAATGAACCAGCTACGAACCATGTAGATGAAAGGAAGGGAAATACCTTGTCCATGCAGCAACAAACGCCAGCGCATGATGCCGCAGAGCAGCCCCGAGAGCTTAATGACCGTCGCAAAGGTTAGCCAGAAGGCGATATTGTGCGCCCCTGCGTCGCGCAGTTCTTGAAGCATATCGGCCGGCTTGACGCCGCCAAAGGTATCGGGCGCGAAGCCAAAAGCCTGCGGGTAGAACAATAACGTCAATAGTCCTACCGAGACAATAAGCTTGATGAGAAACAAAACTACATGCTTGATCTTCATATTGGTTGTCACGGGATCCTGATGGTTAAGTCGTCACGCAGATCTCACACCTACAACGGATCCACGCGAAGCGGAAGTCTAGCACGCAGGCACCTGCGGCGCAACTGGTGACGTGCTTGATGCGGCGCGACTTACGGTATCATTGGCGCACAACGGTTGACACACGTCCTTGTCCCCGGTTAGATTCTGCGTCGTTACACTCGCGTGGGAAGGGAAGTTGCAGTATGTCTGTGCAGATGTTGTTTGTCATCAGTTCGCCGCGATCCGGGAGCACGATGCTGGAGCGCATGCTCGAATCGCACTCCCTGATCAAAGGCGGACCCGAACCGCACCTGCTGACGCCCCTCGCTCACTTGGGCGTATGGGACAACGTGCAGAAGGCGCCCTACGACCACATCCTCGCTGCGGAGGCGCAGAAGCTCTTCATCGATCGCCTGCCGAACAAGCAACAGGATTACTGGGACGCCTGCCGCGCGTATTGCGACACCTTGTATGGCCGATATTTGGAGGGCGGTAAGGAGACCATCTGCCTGGATAAGACTCCCGCCTACGGGCTGATCTTGCCGTTTATGATGAAGGTCTTCCCGGACGCCAAGTTTGTGGTTCTCACGCGACATCCGCTGGCGACATTCTCATCCTTTGCGAACTCGTTTTTCGACGGCGACTACCAGGTTGCCCAGAAGTACAATCCCATTCTCAACCGCTATGTCCCGGCAATCGCCGCGTTTCTGCGACAGGACTCCGTGCCCTTTATCCACGTGAAGTACGAAGACCTCGTGAAGGACCCGGAATCGTGGATGGAAAAGATCTACGGCTACATCGGCGTGCCTTTCGAGAAAGACACGATCGATTACGGCAGCAAGGAGCCCGAGACGGCAAAGGGCCTGGGCGATCCGATCGGCGTCAAGCAACACTCGCGTCCCACGACCGCATCGGTGAGGAAATGGGTGGAGGATCTTGCCGCAGATCCAGCGAAACTGGCGCTGATGCAGGATGTGATTGCGCAGATCGATGCAGAGGACCTGGCAACGTGTGGGTATCCCGTCGATACCATTTGGAAGCCGCTCGAAGAACTGGGCGACCGCCAACCGGAGATCAAGAAGACGCCCATGAGCCGCTACCGCCTTCAGCGCAAATTCATCGTGAAACTCCGCGCAATGGCGCAGCGGGGTGGCGCATTCCGCAAGGTCCTCCAGAAACTGCGCCTCACCTGCGACGTGCTCCTGCGAGAATGACCGCGCATTTACAGTACTGGTCTTACCCCTTGTAGATGAAGTTGTACTCGGCTTCCCGTAGCGAAGGTGCGACCGCATCTTTATCCGAAACCACGGTTGGCTCAAAGGGCCACTCGATCCCGATCTCCGGGTCCGCATAGTGGAGCGCGCGCTCGGCTTCCGGTTTCCACGTTGACGTGCACTTGTACAAGACCAAGGTGTCCGGCTCCAACGCGAGAAATCCGTGGGCAAACCCCACCGGCACCCACAAGGCCTCTCCGTGGTCGGCGCGCAGAGTGCGGCCAACCCATTTCCCAAAGGTCGGGGAACCCTTGCGAAGGTCTACGGCCGCATCAAAAACGGAACCCGAAACGGGCCGCACAAACTTGCCCATCCCGTAGGGGTCTATCTGATAATGCATGCCGCGGATGGTACCCTTCGCGGAGAAGCTGAGGTTGTCCTGCACGAAGATCTCGTTAAACCCCGCCGCCTCGTAGTTCGGCTTCGAATGGACCTCCGTAAAGTATCCCCGGTTGTCGCGAAACAATGGGGACACAACAAACTGAACGGCTTCGATCTCGGTCGGGGTAATCGTTACAGGCATGAACCACTCGTCTCCATCAAGGAACTGGGGCGGCGCCGGCGTTCTGCTCGTATTGCGCGAGCCGCAGGTCCGCGTCGGTCATCAATCGCGCCAGTTCTTCAAAAGTCACCTTAGGTTCCCACCCCAATTCCTTGCGCGCCTTGCTCGCGTCGCCCACCAGGACATCAACTTCGGTGGGCCGGAAATATCGCGGATCGATCTCGACATACTTCTTGTAGTCCATATCGAGGTGGGAAAAGACCACATCGAGAAACTCGCGCACCGTGTGGGTCTCGCCCGTCGCGATGACGAAATCGTCGGGCTTGTCGTGTTGCAGCATGAGCCACATGGCCTCGACATAGTCCTTCGCATACCCCCAGTCGCGCTTCGCGTCCAGGTTGCCCAGGTAAATCTTGTCCTGAAGTCCCAACTTGATGCGGGCCGCCGCACGGGTAATCTTCCGCGTCACGAAAGTCCCGCCGCGCCGGGGCGATTCGTGATTGAAGAGGATGCCGTTGCAGGCGAACATGTCATAGGCTTCGCGGTAGTTCACGGTCTCCCAGTAGGAAAACACCTTCGCCTCGACGTAGTGGCTGCGCGGGTAGAACGTCGTGTCCTCATTCTGCGGCACTTCGCGTGCCT
>JAHDWY010000231.1:0-4311 GCA_023384315.1 Candidatus Hydrogenedentota bacterium
CGCCGTGGTGGTGCGCACACTGATACGGAACAGGAGGGGATTCTCGATGCGCCAACGCGCGAAGTTATCGACTACCAACGTCTTCTTGTCGGCGAGCACGACTTCTTCGGGTTCAGCGTCGTAGGTTTTCAGCACGTCGGGAAAACGCTCGACCGTGTCCGCGAACGGCAGTTTGAAGTAGAGGCCCGCGCCCCGGCTGACCTTTAGGGATTCTGTATCGACTTCCACTTCGGATCGGGATGCCGTCTGCATGATCGCCTTCCGGATCTCGTCATAGTCTTCATCCGGCATATCCCCAACGATCACGTGAATCGGTTTGGCCAATCGCGTGACCACGGCTTGTTCGCGTTCATGAACGATGAACGTGCATGCATTCAGGACAATGCCGCCCACGATTAGGAGAACGGCGAGGATATTCAGAATGGTTCCCAGCGTCTTAAACATTACGGGGTACCCCCTTCCTGGTCAGCCGGAGGAGGCGGCATGAGCACCATTCCGTTCCGTCCCATGGTTTTCAGGTTCACAATCCCCGCCGCGTCGTCCACGACGGTAATCTGCAATTTCGGGAGCAGGTTGGCCATGGTTTCGAGGTAGAGTCGCGCCCGGGTGATTTCCGGCGAAAGCCGATACTGTTCGGCAATCGACTCGAATCGCGCTACCGATCCCTGCGCCTCGGCAATGCGCGCTTCCTTGTAGCCCTCGGCCTGCTATTTTAAACGTTCCGCTTCACCCTCGGCCCGTGGGATCTGTTCGCTCTGATAGGCATGGGCCTCGTTGATAATCTTCTCCCGTTCCTCGCGCGCGCTCGCGACATCCTTGAACGCGCTGGCGACCTGTGCGGGCGGTTGCACGTCCTGCAGATACACGTCGTGGATGGTGACGCCCGCGCCCGTCAGATCGGCCAGTTCCTGCATTTTCTGTTTGATCTCATTCGAGATCTGCACCTTTCCGGTCGTGAGCACGTCGTTGATGGGGTGGTCGCCGACGGCCTGCCGCAGCGCCGCTTCCGCGATCGCCTGCAACATGTTGGGTACGTCGCCGGGCTCGAAGTTGAAAACATAGTCCCGCGAGTTCTTGATACGGTATTGGACAGCCATGGAACAATCCACCACGTTCTCGTCCCCGGTCAACATCTGAGCTTCCTGAAGCAGGCTCCGGTCCGTATCAAAGCCGCGGTAGCTCGTCTGGCCACCGTACTGCTCGGAGCGGAATCCGAGCTCGAGGCGCTTGACCTCCCCGATGTCGGCCAGTTCAACCGTTTGGATCGGCCAAGGCAGCTTGAAATGGAACCCGGGCTCGGTCGTCTTCGTGTATTTGCCGAAAGTCAGTACCAGCCCTTCTTCACCGGGATCGACGGTGTACGCGGGCCCGCCCATGATGAACCAGATGGCCAGCACGACAAGCATGATCGGCGCCACGATGAGCCGGGGGCTGAAACTCGGCAGTTTGAACTCGGGTTTGCCCCCGATGATCTCGGGCGCGAATCGTTTCTTGGTCATTGGGAGATTTGCCTTTCCTGAGTCGTCCAGTGCGAGGCAGGGGTACGACGGACTCGCGTCAGGATAGGCGGGTCCGGTGGAGATTTCAATGATTGGCGCCAGTAAGGATCAATTCGGCCGTGAATGGGTCCGGCTTAAACCCGAATATGCCGCACCACGCCAGGAACACATACCGCCGGCGTCGAATGATTGCGAACGCCGGCGGACCCACCAGGACCAAGTCCGAACCAATTGCCCAGATTCGGACGTGTTTGGAGTCCCAACAACTCCAATTTAGCACTGGATTGCAGTTTCGTCAACGGTCCGCTGCTCAAACGAAACCGGGGCGCTCGGTTGCGTCGAACGCAACCGGCGCCCCGGTGGAGATTATTACCGGGTGCTTATGGAAGCTTCAGGTTCGCGTCCGTGACGGCCCCATCGGAGGCTGAGTTGACCAGCGTTGCGTACTTGGCGAGCACGCCCTTGGTGTAGCGCGGTTTGGGCGCCTTCCACTTGGCGAGGCGTTTCTTAATTTCCGCCGCCGGGACGCCAAGATTGATTTGGCGTTTCACGGCGTCGATGGTGATGGAATCACCGTCTTTCACAATGGCCAGCGGGCCGCCGACTTGCGCTTCCGGCGTGATATGACCCACGACGAATCCGTGGCTGCCGCCGGAGAACCGTCCGTCCGTGATAAGCGCCACGTCCTTGCCGAGCCCCTTACCCATGACGGCCGAGGTAGGCGCGAGCATTTCCCGCATGCCGGGTCCGCCCTTGGGTCCTTCGTAGCGGATCACAATAACGTCGCCCTTCTTGATCGTACCGTCGAGAATGCGCTTCAGGGCCTCCTCTTCCGAACCGAACACGCGGGCCTTGCCCGTAAACTTCAGGCCTTCCTTGCCGGAGATCTTGGCGACGGCGCCCTTGGGGGCGAGGTTGCCGTAGAGCACGACGAGGTGGCCGTCTTTCTTAATGGGGTCTGACAAGGGCCGCACGACCGTCTGCTTCTTCGGGTAGGGTTTGACGTTCTTGAGGTTCTCCTTGACCGTTTTCCCGGTGACCGTCAGACAGTCGCCATGCAGGAGCCCGGCATCGAGGAGCGTCTTCATAAGGGGCGTCAGACCGCCGATGGCCACTAGGTCGGCCATGACGTGAGCGCCGCTCGGTTTCAGGTCAGCCAACACCGGCGTCTTCTTCCCGATGCGGGTGAAATCGTCGATGTTCAGTTTCACGCCCATGGTGTAGGCCATGGCGAGAAGGTGCAACACGGCGTTCGTGGAACCCCCGAGCGCCGTCACGACCGTGATGGCGTTCTCGAAGGCCTGGCGGGTCATGATGTCGCTGGGGCGGATGCCTTTTTTGATGAGGTTCAATACCGCGGCGCCCGCTTCGCGGCAGTCGCGGGCCTTTTCCTTCGAGATGGCGGCCTGGGCCGAACTATTCGGCAAGCTCATTCCGAGCGCCTCGATAGCGGACGCCATCGTGTTGGCCGTGTACATGCCGCCGCAAGAACCGGCCCCAGGAATGGAACAGGCTTCGATTTGCTTAAGCTCCTTGTCGCCGATGTCGCCCCGCGCGTGTGCGCCCACGGCCTCGAACACCGACACGATGTCGACATCCTTGCCCTTATGCTTACCCGGCATGATCGTTCCGCCGTAGACGAAGACGGAAGGCCGGTTCAGCCGCGCCATGGCCATGAGACAGCCGGGCATGTTTTTGTCGCAGCCGCCGATGGCGATGAGACCATCGAACCATTCGCACCCGGCGACCGTTTCAATGGAGTCCGCAATCACTTCGCGGGACACCAGCGAATACTTCATCCCTTCCGTGCCCATGGAGATGCCATCGGAAATGGTGATCGTGCCGAACTCGATGGCTTTGCCGCCCGAATCGTTCACGCCTTCCGCCGCCATATTGGCGAGCACGTTAATGTGCATGTTGCACGGCGTCACCATGCTCCAGGTGGATGCGATGCCGACCTGCGACTTCTTGAAATCTTTCCGGTCAAAGCCCACCGCATGCAGCATCGCCCGGGACGGCGCCCGCTCCACCGTCTCCGTAATCTGGGACGAATACACCCGATGCAACGATTTTCCGTTCTTGGCAGTCTTCTTACCGCCCTTGGCAGTCTTGGTTTTCATGGCGACGCTCCGCTCGATCCTCAACTAAATTCCCCTCAAAAGACACGTAGTCCCGCATTATAGGCTTCTTTCATAGGAAGTCCAACTGTTAGACGCAGGAGACTGGAGGCGGGAGGCTGGAGACGTGTTCCGACCGATCCGTCCGATCCGTCCGATCCGTATCGACCAAAGTCGGCGTCACACTTCTTCCTCCAGCCTCCGGGCTCCAGCCTCGACCCTTGACAAATTCCTCTTACGGGCATATTGTTAAGATATATACAGTTGAGGTATTTCCAGCATGACCCTCAAAAACGAACTCGGGCTCCGCGCGGATTTCAAGAACCGCGACCATGAAGCCCTGTTAAACATCTACTTCACGGCCTCCAAAGCCAAGAAGCGGGCAGACGAGTTTTTTCGCGCTCACGGCATCACCGACGTGCAGTTCAATGTATTGATGTTGCTCAAGAACCAGAGCGGCGAACGCGGCGGCCTCACGCAGATCGAATTGAGCGAAATGATGCTCGTCAACCGCGCCAATATCACCACCCTCATCGACCGCATGGAGAAGGCCGGATTCGTCGTCCGCGTCCCCGACCCGGACGACCGGCGCTACAACATCGTCAAACTCACCCGCGCGGGGATTGCTCGCCACGCCCAGGTCGCCGCGCGCTACATGGAACAGGTGGGTGACATCATGGGCACGCTAAGCAAGC
>JAHDWY010000231.1:4321-7141 GCA_023384315.1 Candidatus Hydrogenedentota bacterium
AGGAACGGCAAACTCTCGTAGACCTCTTGACCCGGCTCCGCGGCCGGATCGATTCGCTCGATACCCGGTAAAACCCCGAATGGAGGATGAAGTCATGCGTAGGCGATTCCATTGGTTCATATATAAACTGTACACATATAAACCCACAATGCGGCGTTTCCAATTGCTCACCGTTATGAGTCTGGCTTCGCTTTTGTCAGGGTGTTATTCACTCTTGTGGGCCGCCACCATATGGGGCGCGATGCTGCTCATGATCCCCGTCATGGTCCTCGCCATACCTGTCGTCCCCATTTATTACGCGGTCGAGGGCCGGCCGGGAAACACCGGCACGCAAACCGTCGCCTTCGCGCCGGATGGCGAATCCCTGGTGGTCGCGTACAAGGACCGCAAGAAAATGCACCTATACCAGGTTCCTTTGGACGGCTCCGCGAGCACGCCATTGACCGAAGGCGACCGGTTCGACTTCGACCTGGCCTTCGCGCCGGACGGCACCTCCATCGTCTTCGCGTCGCGCGTGGACAAGAAACAGTCGAACCTGTTCAGTCTGGATCTGAAAACGAAATCGATTGCGCCCCTCACCTCCGGCGCGGTCGAGGATTGGGCGCCGCGGTTCTCGCCCAGTGGCGACGCCATCGTCTTCACCCGCCGGGACAGCGACACCATGGCTCATATCTGCCTCCTGGACATCCCGACCGGAGAGGTCCATTCCCTTACCTCCGGTGAAGAGTCTTATGACGTCGGCCCGGCCTTTCTTCCGGACGGCAACACAGTGCTCTTCGCGCGCCTGGACGAAGAACCAGAATGGGGTCCCGATTTCGACGCAGAGTGGGACCGGAGAAGCCTCTTTACGATTACCCGCACGGGCGCCGATCTCACGAAGATCGCCGAAGCACATAAAGTCCAGGAACATTGGGCGAAACGGGTGGCAGAAGAACGCCCCGTGGCCACGAGCTACGCCGGCAACCTGTTGCTCTGCAACCCGGACGCCGTTGATGTACTGCGCGCGGGCGGGGTGGGTGAGGTCGCTCTCGGCGCCTGGGTGGAAAAGCTGGGCGCATACACGAAATGCGTGTTTTCTCCGGATGGCCAGCGCGTCGCCTTCGCGACCTGCAAGCGCAACGACGAGGAAGAAGCCGTGTACACCCTGCGCGCCGCGGTCACGACGGCCGAACGCACCGAAGCGATCGCCGAAATGCCGTGTCAGATCCGCGATCCGGTGTTCTCCCCCGACGGCGCCCGTCTGGTGTTTCGCGTATTCGAGGAACCTTACATGGAACGGGATCACTACGCCTTGTGGACGGTTCGATTCGACGGGACGGATCTACGCCGCCTTCCCGTCAGCGAGTACGATCGGAAGCAGATCGAAAAAGAAAGGCAAAACGCGGGGAGTGCGACCAAGGACGCGGCGTGACAAAGTCCGCCGCAGCAATGAGGAATCCCGGGGGCGGACAGTAGAATCCGTCAGCTACTCTCCGTCTTCCGCGTCCACGGGTGCTTCGCCCTCCTCTTCTTCGGGTTGAAGGGCTTGGCATAGCATCATGGGCGCGAGGACGACATCGCTGCTGAATCCGACATGCCACAACTGGAGCGCGCCGTCTTCGCTCGCGGATAAAGCCAGGTTTCCGTCTCCGTTAAGCGCGATGGGAGCCCGGCCGGCGAAGGTGTGCAAGCAGCGGTTTGCGGCCATTTGCCAGAGGCGCATCTTGTTCCCGCGCACGGCAGATAGGGCGAAAGCGCCGCGTTTGCCCATGGCAATGGACGTGACCGGCTCGCTGTGGGCGTTGCGCCGGCCCATCTTCTGGGCCGCAACGATGTCGTAAAGTTCGATGCACCCGTCCGCAGTACCGGCCAGCACATACCGGCGATGGTCACTCACGTCCATGGACAAAAATGGCGCGGGATACCCAGCCTCGACGTGCAGGCAGCGGCCGGTGCGAAGTTCCCATTGCCGCAGCGTGCCATCCTGTCCGGCCGAGAAGAACGATTGACCGTACACCCCGGGGCAGATTGCATTGACCGGACCGTCATGCCCCGCAAAGGTGGAGTGATGCTTCCCCGTGGCGAGGTTCCACAGGCCGATGGTCCCATCGGCGCTCGCAGTCAGGAGCCCCTGTCCGTCATCCGTGAACTGAACTGTGGTAACGGCGTTGGTGTGACCCTTGAGGACCCGGACGCATTCGCCCGTCGCCAGGTTCCAGACCCGGGCGGTTCGGTCGAGCGATCCACTGACGACATGCAAGCCGTCCGCCGCCATCGCAAGCGAGGAGACAGCGGCGGCATGGCCTTCGAAAACCTGCACGCGGTCGCCGGTCTCCACCCGCCAGACGGAGACGGGCCCGCCCTGCTTCGGGGTATCGGCCGACAGGGCGAGTTGGGCGTCCCAGCTCAGGCATAAAGCGGCGATGTCGCCTTCGTGGTCTCCGAATGTCTTAATCGACCGGCGCGTTTCGCCCAGCCTTCGATCAGCTTCGTCCGCAGCCGTGCGCACTTCGTGGCCGTCGATGCGTTTGGCGGTGAGTCTGCCGAGCAGTTCCTTTGCTGTGGCGTAGTCGCCCCGTTCCATCTGAACCTGGGCAAGCATGTACACCGCGGTCCACGATTTGGGGTTCTTGCGCCACAGGCGTTTCACGGTCCGCACCACCGCTTTGTCCGTCGTCGAACCGATGCGCCAGGCATGGACCATATAGTTGTAGGTTGTTTCCAGGTGGCCCGGTTCTATGCGCAGGGCTCGCTCCCAAGTCTGCTGGGCCTCTGCCTTCTTGCCCAGGTCGAGCAGGGAAATGGCACGGTTGTTCAGGCGATCGGCGGAGGTCTCCTCCG
>JAHDWY010000232.1 GCA_023384315.1 Candidatus Hydrogenedentota bacterium
ACCAGCGACCGACCACGCAACGGCGACCGGCGATTGTATCCGCAGTTGGACGAATACGAATCGGCCGCGACGGTGACGGGCATCTGGCGGATGGACCCGGACGGGTCGAACCTGGAATTGCTGGACCACGCGCCGTCGGGCGACTTCGAGCCGTTCGTGGACAGCTTTGGCCGCATCATCTTCACGCGGTGGGACCACCTGCAGCGCGACCAGCAGGCGGACGCGGATACGCTGGCAATTATCAAGAACCAGAATCCTTCGTATGAGACCGTGACGTACGATTCGGAGGATTCGGATGTGAATCACACGCTTGCGCCGGGCGACGAGATCTTCCCGGAACCGCGGGCCTTCTTCGACGACGCGACGTGGGATGACCTCCTGCCGACGGAGCAGACCCATTCCTTCAACGTCTTCTTTCCGTGGATGCTGAATCACGACGGCACGGGTCTGGAAACGCTCAACCATATCGGGCGTCACGAACTCGTGAACTACATTCCGAACGCGCGCACGTACACGCGGGAAGGATACGGGTTCTCGACGCCGCGCATTCGCAATGTGATGCACATTGAGGAGGACCCCGCAGAGCCTGGCAAGTACTACATGACCAATTGCCAGGAGTTCGGTACCCATTCCTCCGGGCAGATCGTCTCCATCAAGGCCAAGCCCACGAAGAACGCCGACGACATGCGGGTGAAATACGAGACCCATGACGCGACATCCACCTACATCGGCGAAGACCAACGGCCGGGGCCTGCGAATGTCGGGTTGTTCCGCGACCCCCTCCCCACTGTCGACGGCACGCTCTGGGCGGTGCACAGCAAAAGTCCGTATGAAGACGAGGCAACGCTGAACGACCCGGGATATCCGAATCCGTTTACGTTGAGCAGCCGGTACGATTACGCCATCAAGGTGCTGGTACCCGGAGGACCGGACGGCGCGTTGATCCCTGGAGGGCGGCTGCTCGCGGAACCGATTGTGGAGAGCATTTCCTACTTTGACAACTACCGCTATCGCACGACCCTGTACAACGGTCCCATGTGGGAATTGCAGCCGGTGGAGGTGGTGGCGCGGCCGCGTCCCCAGCCCATGCTGGAAGAACTGCCGGACACGGAGCAGGCCGTGCTCGAACAGGCGCTCGGCGGCGCGGCGAACGTGGTGTTGCTGCGGCAATATCTCATCGCCAACGACCTTGCGCTGGTCGTGAGCCGGGATGTGACGGTGCGCGGCGACGAGCAGCAGGACGTGAACCTCAAGATCGCGTGGAGCGACCACGAAACGTCCGACGGCGGAGGCGCGCCGAAGGAGATCGGCTGGATGCAGTTCTTCGAGGGCCAGCAATTGCGCGGCTACCGATGGGAAGGACGGCGCATTCTCGCGCGGCCCATGGATGAGACGTTGAATCCCTTCGACGCGAACGCGCCGGAAGGGGCGGTGCGGCTGGGCGACGACGGGTCCATGGCGGCCTTCGTGCCGGCGCAGCGCGCACTGACGTGGCAGTCGACGGAGGCCGACGGCACGCCGGCCGTGCGCGAGCGGTACTGGCTCACCTTCCAACCCGGCGAGATCCGGTCCTGCACGAATTGCCACGGCCTGAACAAGGAAGACGTGTTCGGCGGCCCCACACCGACGAATCCGCCGCAGGCCTTGGCGGATATCATGGCGTGGTGGCTGACGCAGTAACTGAGTCTGGAGGCTGGAGTCCGGAGGCTGGAGCTAATTCGTGACTCGGTACTGCTCTCGCAGATCGTTCAGAACCACTTTCAGTCGCTGCACTTCCTCCGCGTACTCGGGGTCGTCGTAGCGGCTTTGCATTTCGTAGGGATCCTCTTCGAGGTCGTAGAACTCCCATTCGTTGGCGTCGTAGAAGTGGATGAGTTTGTAGCGTTCGGTGCGGACGCCTTCGTGGCGGGCGACGTTGTGTTCGCCTTCTTCGTAGTAGTGGTAGTAGATGGCGTCGCGCCATTCGGCGTCGGGATTCTGCAAGAGGGGGATGAGGCTTTCGCCCTGCATCTCGGCGGGAGGCGTAACGCCCCCGGCCTCGAGAAATGTCGGCGCGAAGTCGATGTTTTGCGTGAGGGCGTCGATCTTGGTGCCGGGTGCGATACGCTCCGGCCAACGCATGACGAGCGGCATCTTGAGGGATTCCTCGTACATCCAGCGTTTGTCGTACATGCCGTGTTCGCCGAGATAAAAACCCTGGTCGGAACTGTACACGACGATGGAGTTGTCGAGTTGGCCGGACCATTCGAGGTAGTCGAGCAAGCGGCCGATGTTGTCGTCTATAGACGCGATGCAGCGTAGGTAGTTCTTGATGTAGCGCTGGTACTTCCAGCGCACGAGATCGTCGCCTTGCAGATTCGCCGCTTTGAAGGCTTCGTTGCGGGGTTCGAAGGCGGCATCCCATGCGGCTTTCTGGTCGGGCGACATCTGCATGTAGGACGTGTGGGGAAAGAGGTCCGCGTCCCGGCCTTCTTCGGGCGGCAGGACTTTGAGGTCGTATCCCATCATGAGATGGTTCGCAATGGTCATTTCGTTCTGCTTAATCGAACTCGTGCGGCCTGAATAGTCGTCGAAAAGGTTCGGCGGCTCGGGGATGGTCTCGTCCTCGTAGAGGTCAAGGTGCTCCGAGTTCGGCATCCAGGATCGGTGCGGCGCCTTATACTGGCACATGAGCAGAAACGGCTTCTCGGGGTCGCGCTGCTCCTGCATCCAACGGATGGAGAGGTCGGTCACGACGTCCGTGTTGTACCCGAAGACCTGACGCGTACCCTCCGCCGAGATGAAGTCAGGGTTGTAGTACTTGCCCTGACCGGGGAGGACATCCCAGTAGTCGAACCCCGTCGGGTCGGACCGCAGGTGCCACTTGCCGATGAGGGCGGTCTCGTAGCCGGCCTGCTGCAGCAGCTTCGGGAAGGTCGGCTGCGCACCGTCGAAGGTCTCCTTGTTGGTCATCTGCCCGTTGGCGTGGCTGTGCTTTCCCGTGAGCACGGCCGCGCGGCTCGGTGCGCAGATGGAGTTGCAGCAGGTGTTGTTGAGGAAGACCGCGCCCTCGCGTGCGATGCGATCGATGTTCGGGGTCTGGTTGATCTTCGACCCATACGCGCCGATGGCGTTGCAGGCGTGATCGTCGCTGAAGATGAAGAGGATGTTGGGGCGGGTCGCGTTCTCGGCGGCATGAGTCTTCAATGGGATTAAGCCGAGGCCAGCTGCTGCGCTTGCCGTCATGCCAACTCGAAGAAAGTCGCGTCGGGATAGTGGGCTCATGGCTCCTCCGTGGGTTTCGTACATCATACGGGTAGGTCCCATCGAATTCACTCGGCCGACCGGACGCTGGAAAAGCCAGTCTGGTGAGACTGCTAAGACGGATTGGGCGAGTCTTGCCTGCGGAAGAGTAGGGATGCGGACATTTCACAAATGCACACGACACGGGCGAGACGCCCGTGCTCCTTGGCTGCGTCATTTGCGTTCACATTGGAAGTTCATCCGTTACGTCGAGTCTCCCGGTTGGCGGGTTGGAAAACCCGCCCTCCTGTGGAGAACGTTGGTGTCGACAATGTGTTGGGCACCTGCTATAGTTTTGTCATGTCGCTGACGGATGAACAACGGGATTGGTTGACGCTGGCGCTGGTGCCGGGCGTGGGGACGGCGTTGTTTATCCGGTTGCTGGCGCGGTTTCATAGTCCAACGAATGTGTTGAAGGCGAGCCGGGGCGCGTTGGAAGACGTGGTCGGGCCGAAGTTGGCGCAGCGGATCACGCAGTACTCCGATGTGGCGGATGTGGACGGCCAGATCCGCGCGATGAAGGAATACGGCGCGTCGGTGGTGACGATGGAAGACCCGGCCTATCCGTTGCGGCTCGCGGAAATCTATGACCCTCCCCTGCTGCTGTTCGTGCGCGGTCAATTCGTGGAACAGGACCAGCATTGCGTGGCCATCGTGGGCACGCGCCGGGCGTCGCCGTACGGGCTGCGCATGGCGGAGAAGTTCGGGCGCGAACTGGCCGCACGGGGCGTGACGGTGGTGAGCGGACTCGCGGCGGGAGTCGACACGGCCGCCCATCGCGGCGCGCTGTCGGCGGGCGGTCGCACGATTGCGGTGTTGGGAAACGGCGTAGACGTGGTGTACCCGCAGCAGAACGCGGATCTCATGGACAAGATTACGCGGCAAGGTGCTGTGGTGTCGCAGTTCCCCATGGGCACGAAACCTTCGCCGGGGCACTTCCCGTATCGTAACCGCATCATCAGCGGGATGTGCCAGGGCACGTTGATCGTGGAAGCACCGTTGAGCAGCGGCGCGCTCATCACCGCGCGGCAGGCCGCGGAGCAGGGGCGTGAGGTCTTCGCCGTGCCCGGGCAGGTCGGCATCACCAACAGCCAGGGTCCGCACTCACTCATTCGCGAAGGCGCGAAGCTGGTGGAAACCGTCGAGGATATCCTGGTCGAGTTGGAATTGCCTGCGGAGATTCGCGCGGGCGTAGCGGTGGCTTCGCCTGCGCCGGTCGAGCAACCGAAACCTGCGGCCGCGGATGCGAAAACCGTGTTTCTGCGCAAGTCGAAACCGGAAGCGCCGGTCGCGGCTCCCCCTCCCCCATCGCCCGCTCCGCAACCACGGCGCGTCGAAGCGTCACCGGCGGAGAAGGCCGTGTTATCGGCCCTCGCACCGGACGGTTCGTACGTCGACGAGATCGCACAGTCCTGCCGCATTTCGATCTCCGAGGCGCTGAGCGCGCTGACGCTGCTGGAACTGAAAGGGCTCGTCCGGCAGTTCAGCGGCAAACGTTTCGCCCCGCGATGAGTTTCATCCACGACCTCTCCGAGAAGGTTCGCAACGGCGAACCGATTCCCGCTCCGATTGCCGCGCTGTTGACCGCCGCGACTCCGGTTCAACGCGCGGGCATGTGGTTGCGTCTGCGCGGCTCGCGCGAACGCGTCGACGCCCGGGTGATCAGTTTCGGCAACATCACCGCGGGGGGCACGGGGAAGACGCCGGCAGTTATTGAGCGCGTGCAGCAGGAGTTGGCGGCGGGACACAAGGTCGCGGTGCTGACGCGGGGGTATGGCGCGAAGATAACCGGGCTGGACCCGTTGGTGGTGCCGGGCGAGGACGCTGCGAGCATGTGGCAGTCGGTGGGCGATGAACCCGCCTTGATCGCGCAGAGAGCGCCTACGGTGGTGATCGCGAAGTCGGCGGATCGCGTCGCGTCTGCGCGGGAAGCCATTAAGCAGTTCGGGTGCGACATGCTGATTCTGGATGACGGGTTTCAATACGTGCGGCTGGAGCGGGATGAGAATATCGTCGTGATCGATGCAACGAATCCGTTTGGAAACGGGCGGCTCGTGCCGCGGGGGATACTGCGGGAGCCGGTGAGCGCGTTGGCCCGGGCTACGCAGGTGATTCTGACGCGGTGTGGGGCTATGGACGATATGGACTCTATGGACGGTATGGACGCGGGATTGGCGGAGGCGTTGCGCCGATACTGTCCGAATGCGCCGGTCCGGCGGACGCGGCATGCGCCGGATTCGTTGTGGCGCGTGGCGGATGGTGAGGCGACCTCGTTGGAGGAGTTGCGGGGGCAGCGGGTGACGGCGGTCTGTGCCATTGGGAATCCAGACGGATTCTATCGGACGTTGGAGGAGTTGGGCGCGGTTGTTGTGGAGCGGCGTGGGTTTCGAGATCATGCGGTGGTTCCGCCGGAGGCGTTGGCCGCGGATGGCATGGTCGTGACGACGGAGAAGGATGCCGTGCGGATGACGGACGCGCCGGAGAATGTATTGGCGCTAGGGGTTGCGTTGCGGGATGTGGGTGAAGGATAGGCTTGAAGTGAGGGCGAAGAAACATCCCCCTCGGCCCTACGGGCCTGCCCCCTTCGAAGGGGGAGTTATGTGCGCCAGCTTCGCGGCGCGGTGGATCTGACCGATCCGACCGATCCGACTTATCGGTCGAATTGAGCCGGAAGAACCAATCGCAAGACTTGGCAGATTGCCTAGGCTTCGCGGATTTCGACCTGATTGATCAGCGCGTCTACCTCGGCCTTTGTGAAGTGGCCGATGTCCCAGGACATGGCGTTGGCGGTTCCTGCGGCGCAGCCGAGGGTGGCCATGTCGCGGAGGGGCAGGTCTTCGAGGAGGCCGATGGCAAAGCCGGAAACGAGCGCGTCGCCGCTGCCGACTGGGTTCACTTCTTTAATCGCGGGCGGCACAACCTGAAAGCGCTCGCTTTCGCGCGAGACGAGGGCGCCGTCTTTGCCCAATGAGAGGACGACGAGGTTCACGCCTTTGTCGTGGAAGGAATCAATCGCTTTCCATTGCGCGTCGCGCGTGTCGAGTTTGTATCCGACCAGTTCCTCCGTTTCCGCGACATTGGGTTTTACCATGTGGGGAACGGATTCAAGACCGAGGGCGAACTCGGGACCGTGGGAGTCCAGGATCGTCAACGCGCCGCGTTCCTTCGCGATGGGGATGAGATCGCGATAGAGGGTTCTGATCGCGGGGTCGGAGACGGTGCCGTTGAAGGTGACCACCTTGGCGCCTTCCACCGCTTTTCGGAAGGTCTCAATAATCCCGTCGTATTCGGCGCCCGTGACTTTCGAGCCGGGTTCGAAGAATGCGGTTTGGCGATGGATGGACTCTTCGAGCACGGTGGTAATGGTGCGCGTTTGGGATTCTACCCAGGCGGGTGCGCATTTGACTCCGTCCTGGTTTTCGATCATGTCGACGACGTGCGCGCCGGGATGGCTGCCGACGACGACCATGGCGCGGGTCGGGCGGCCGAGGGCCTTCACCGCGCGCGAGACGTTGGTGCCTTTACCGCCGGGGATGCAGGTGCAGCGTTGGGAACGCATGAAGGTGCCGATCTTCAGCGTGTCGATGAAGACCGTCTTGTCGACACAGGGATTTGGCGTGACGGTGAAGATCAACCCGCACCTCCGAAATTTCACCACTTCTTCCGGACGGGGACGCCGGCCTTATCGAGTTCCTCTTTGATCTGGGCGATAGTGTAGTCGCCGGTGTGAGTCATGCTCGCGACGATGGCCGCGTCGGCGTGGGCATCGACGAAGACATCGACGAGGTGTTGCGGTGTGCCCGCGCCTCCGG
>JAHDWY010000233.1:0-6857 GCA_023384315.1 Candidatus Hydrogenedentota bacterium
TCTCGAATAGCGGACGCTGTTTCTCCTGCAAATCGCGTAGGAACTTCATTAGCCTTCCCTATCGATGACTTCCAGATTGCTCCGGAGGATGGTGCCGTAGTCGTACTTGCCCGGGCACACGAACGTGCACAAGGCCAAATCCTCTTCATCCAATTCGAGGCAGCCAAGTTGTTCCGCCACCTCCAGATCCTCGGCTATCAGCGCCCGGAGCAGGTGCGTCGCCATGATGTCCATCGGCATGACGCGCTCGTACATGCCCACGGGGACCATGGCGCGCTTGGAACCGTTGGTCGAAGTCGTGAAATCGAAACGCTTCCCGTTCAAGACCCGGGAAAGAAAGATATTCAGCACGGAATACTTATCTTTTCCCGGGGCCATCCAACCCAGGAACTCCCGCTCGCGGCCTTCCCGCAGCACCGATACCTGCTGATGATGGCGGCCCAGATAGCCGAGGACCTCTCCCTGAGCTTGCCTGCCCGAAAGCACGGAGCCCGAAACGACTCGCGTCTCGCCTTCTTTCAGTTCGCCCTCGGTGAGGTCGTCCAGCGACGCGCCCAGGCGCGTTCGCAGCAGGCGCGGATTCGTCGCCATCGGCCCCGCCAGCGCTACCACGCGGTCCATGAGCAGTTTGCCTGTTTTGAACAGATGCCCGATGGCGACAACATCCTGTAACCCGATGTGCCATACCGTCTTCTCACGGTGGACCGGGTCCAGCAAGTGAATGTGCAGACCGGGATTGCCGGCAGGATGGCGGCCTTCAAATTCTTCGATAGTAATGCCCGTGTTCGGATTCGCGGGAATCGACGCGCCTTTGGCCTTGCACAAGAAGGTCTTGCCCTCGGTCAACTTGGCGACGCAGATTAGACCCCGCTGAAAATCGTCCTCGTGACCCGCCAGGATTTTCTCAACCGACGGTGCGAGGGGATTCGTGTCGATCGCTGTCACGAAAATGGAATGGGGTTCGGTCCCCGGTTCCGGAATCTTGCTGAAGGGGCGCGTGCGAAATGCGGTCCAGAGTCCCGACTCCACCAGCAATGCGGTGATCTGGTCGCGGCTGAGGCCCGCGGGGTCGTTCCCGGTGTGGTTTTCAAAGGCGACGACATCCGCTTCCGTGGTGGCGTCTTTGCGTTCCGCATCGTTCAGTTCAATCACCAGTGATTGAAACGCGCGTTTGGCGCCGCGATGGATAGCGGTGACCGTGCCCGCGCCCGGAGCCGTGTATCGGACGCCCGGCGTCTTTTTGTCCTCAAAAAGGAGTTCTCCCCGTCGAACCGTGTCGCCAACCTGGACGGCCATCGTCGGCTTCATTCCGACATAATCGTCCCCAAGAATCGCTACGGTTCTCGGAGGCTTGGCCACGTCGATTTCCTGCGCTGGCGCCCCGGAAATCGGGAGATCCAATCCTTTTTTGATGGTGTGTACAGCCATTGTCACATCCTGTTCATAGCCCAAACCCAGTGGAGCCCCCAGAGCCGCGCGCGGGGAGCCGAGCGCGACTGGATTCCGGCATGCGCTCATCGATGGCACACATCGGGGATTTAAAGAACGCTATATCGTTCCGGGAAGCCGATGCCCAAGTCCAAGTCGCTGGGACCAAGATCTCCCGGGGCGAAATCGACTCAATCGGCCATTTCCGGCACCCAAACCAACCCTCAGCCGGACTTGCGGGCCTAAAACCGCTTGCACGCACAAGTCGTTGTTATTTTGCCACAAAATCGGGCGCAATACAACACGCGGTCTGCATAGGCCAAAATGCATATTCGTACCGGAAAATAAGGCCAAAATTAAATTAGTATTCTGTTTAAATGCGTCTGATATCTGCTAAACCAATATTTAAATTGCTCTATTTTTCACGATTAGAACAACACCCTGAATCGGCTGATTTATTCGAAATTCCTCGTCCGGCCAGCAGCCACATTCCGCCGTTGACCAAAGGCGCCGAACCGGTCGGAACGCAGGTACAACCGGCCCGCGCCCCGGAGGTCCAGATCCGCCTCGAACATCTCGAATCGGCGGATGGGGCCGGTGAGAAGCGCCCGCATGCCACCGTCCGCAGACTCCCACACCAGGCGGCAGTCGTCCGAACCCCAGGCAGCTTCACCGGTGTTGAGCGCGAAGACACGGAGCGATCCTTCCGGGGAGGTTTCCACCCAGATTTCCGCGTTCAGGTATTGCGCAGGCCCCGGCGCCTCGAAGGGGATACCTCCGACGCCGGTAAATGGGCAGGTAGACGAGGTTGTCTCGCTGCCGTTCGTCCGAATTTGGGGGATCGTCCCGTTGGCATAGGCGGTCTCAAAGGCGCTCGAATGCCGCTCGACCGCACCTGCCAGTCCGTCCACGAAATCGTCGCGTTCGACGATGACGGTCTCCGCAATTTCGCGGGAGGGATGTGGCGGCGCCTCGGCCATCTGTGCGAGATGAGCCGTTGCGGGACGCGGCTGCCCGTCCGGTGCGATAATTCCGTAGTCACTTCGTTCGTCGACGCGCAGGCCACCCGGGTACCACCAACCCGCCCAGCCGTTCGCGCTGGTTACGCGAATCATGTCCGCGAAGGCATTGTAGAGCAGCGCTTGGGTTTCCAGGGCCTCCGCTCCGCCGTTCAGCACGGAGTATCCGAACTCGGCCCAGAACACCGGCTTCCCGTTTCCGGCCCAGCGGGCATACGCGGTGACGAAGGCCGCGTCGGAAATGTTCTTGGGCCCGTAGCCATACCCCTCGGGCGAGACGAAGTCCAGATGGGCCGCGCCGCTCGTCAATTGGAAGGGCATGACGCGAACGACCCCCTTCGTGCCGGTGCCGCCGTAGCCTGTGCGCACGCCAAATAGATGCGAGTCGTCCACTTGCCGGGCAAGCCGCACGATGGCACCATAACGGCGGCTGATGAGATCGTCCGCGAAGCGGCGATAGGCGGCAACCATAATCCGGTGGGGCCCGTCGTTGCGCAGTTGATCGTCTGTCAGACCGGCAATCGAACGGTCTTCCTGGTTCGCTGGAATCCCCCACACTTCCTCTGCGCGCTCTACGCTGCCGTATTGTTCTTCGACCCAATCAACGAACAGCGGATCATACCGGCGCCGCTCCTCGTAGACGCCCATGCGCGGTTCCCACGCAAGATCGTAGGCGAAGACGTGGGGATTCCCGCGCAGGTTGGCGGCGCGCATGAGTTCGAGGAAGGGCCGCTGCGAGAGATCGTCTGAGGGATCGGGATGAAGCGGATGCGCGCCGCGCAGAAAGATGTTGACCTTGATGCCGTAGCGCCCGCACCGCGCGAGGAAGTCGTGGAGTTGCGGCACCTGGTCGATCTGCTCGAATTGAATGCTGACGAGGTTTACCCCGAGCCAGTTCAATGTGGCGAGGTCTTGATCGACAAGCTCGGGGATGTAGTCCGCGGGACTCAGCCAATGGGAGTAATACTCCGGCGGCTCCATTCCCGCGACATATCCGGGCCAGAAGTTAATCCCGTTCGCGAACCATGGCTCGCCGTTCAACGTGAATTGACCATTGCGTACGGATACGATGTCTCCTGCTGCACCGTCTGAGAGCAGCGCCGGAGCAGGAAATGCCGGTTTACCTTTCGCGAGACGCGCTGCGAGTTCATGCACAATGATAGTGACTTCGTCGGGATCGGGCTCCCAACCAATCAGCGTGCACGACGACCCGTTGCGATACCACGTGGTAGACATAGGCGTCGCAATCCAGCGCCCGTCGGCATCGAAGGCCTTCACGAGAGGTTCCCACACGTACGGCCGTTCCTCGGCGTCATGCATGGGGCGCGCAATCGGAGAGAGAATCTCCGTTGGTACGGTCACGTTGACGAGATTGAACCCTTGGACCGGTTCCGTGCGCACTGCCATCGTGGAAAACAACTTGTACGAGGGACTGAACCCCTCGAGCTTCGGCGGCGAAACATGAATGACGTCCGTG
Organism: Candidatus Hydrogenedentota bacterium; assembly: GCA_023384315.1. Taxonomy (GTDB): domain Bacteria; phylum Hydrogenedentota; class Hydrogenedentia; order Hydrogenedentales; family SLHB01; genus JAHDWY01. The sequence continues at coordinate 3,925 of JAHDWY010000233.1, forward strand.
CCGCAAGCACCCGTCGCGACATCTTCGACTCGATACGTGTACTGACCGGCGTGCAATTGCTGATGGCTTGCCGCGAATCCGAACTGCATCGCCGCAAGATTGGCGAAGTTGGGAACGTCGCCCTTGAAACCGCGATTGGCGGGAGAACCGTCGGTCCAGAAATGAAAACCTGTTTGGTGAATGCCCACTTCGCTTGGTTCGGCCGCCAGCGGCGCGTTCGCCATCCAGCGGGTACCGTCCTTCTCACGGACCTCGACCAGTAGTGTAGGCGCCGGACCGTTTCCCGAGAGGCGAAACCGAAGCGTGTCATGATCGGCCGGTGCAGGGTCATGTACCGGAATCTCCCGCACCATCCAGCTTGCCGCTTCCGGGATGGTTAATTCGGCGGCGTACCCGTTTGCCAATGGCGTGTAGGTTGCGTTGCCGCCCGCACTGCCGGAACTATGGGCCGGCGGACCGGCGTTAACCGCGGCCCAGTCCATCAGCGGATGCTCCGGCTCAACGCCCGCCAGCAATTCTTCAAGATCGACCCAACGCCCATCCGGACTCCGAAACAGAAGTTCATCAAACGGCGGCCCGCCGACCGCCACCACGTGTCCGCCCCGCTCCAGGAATTCCTGAAGCGAAGGAATGGCGACTGCGGGAAATGCGCCAGGTTGAAGGAGAATCAACAACGTGTCCGGCGACAGCGCGGGGAGGTCTTCAATGCCGGAAGTAGCGTACTCGCCGGTGTCCGCGGTCAAGCCATCAACGGTGAAGACGGCGACATTCGATGATGGCGCTGCCAGCGCGATAACCGCAGCAATCAATAGATACATAGCCGGAAGATCCCCCGTTCCCCGCGTCGTGCCGTTCGGCAACGTCGTTCACCCCAATATGCCACAGGAAACGGGTCTTGAACCACGCGGAGAACCGCGCGGGTCCCGAAGATGCGGAGAAGACGTGCCACGCCCGGGCAGCGCGGCACTACGGAGGGCTAACTGGCTTATTCGAATCACCAGTCGATTAATTCGGTCCGCCGATCGCCGTTTTCAACGCTACAGCCGCCTCATCGAGGTTGAGGTCGCGGGCGACAATCGTGCCGTCGGGGCCGATGAGCCAGAGCGACGGAATGGCCGTGATGCCCCACTCGCCAATGATGACGTTGTCGGGACCCCAGCCGTCGCCACCGATTTGGGTCCAGCCGAGGTGTTGCTGCGCAACGAACTGCTTGGCCGATTCGGTCTCCTGATCAAAGTTCACGCCGATAAGAGCAACCTTCCCGGTTTCACCGAACTCCTCCCATAAGGGCTTAAGCCGCAACAGTCCTTGCCGGCACGGGGCGCACCACATGGCCCAGAAATCAAGAAGCACCCAGCGGCCGCGCAATTGCGCCAAGTCGAATTCCTCCTTGTCGAAGGTCCACGCGCGAAGGTCCGGCGCGGGTTCGCCCTCGACCGGGACCGGTGACGGCTCAAGAGTGACAGTTGGAATCTGCGCGGCCTTACCTGCATTCGGTGCGACGATAAACTCTTGCTCGCCGGTCCAACGCGCCCGGCCTACGCCGCAGGTCATGTCGGGTGATGGCGTGTGGACCTCGATGCGAAGGTGATAGTTCCCCGCGGGCAGTCCGTCGAGCGTAAAGGTGCCGTCGGTATCAATCGAGGGAACATACTCCTCATGGTACCCTTCGAGCGTTTCCTCGCCTTCGCGGGGCAGCCGTTCCGCGACAGCGATAACGACCTTCTTTTCAACGGCCTCGCGAAAGGCTTCCAACGCCTCTGCGTTATCCGGGTCGATACGCCCTTGCGCGGCGCCATGGGCAGTGCCAAGATCGAGCGTACACACCTCGCCGGGTTCGGGAACGATCAAGCCGGTATGCGACATCTCGGCATGCCGGTCCCCGACTACCTGGTACCCGATGCGAATCGGTTGCGCGGGCAGGTGACTGAATTCGTAACTGCCGTCCACGTGCGTTACCGTGTTTAGAAGCCACTGCACCGGCGGCTGAACCGCTTCCTCGTCAACAGACAGTACTTCCCCGAAGATACGCCCATTCGCCATGGGTTGCCCGCCTTGCCGGACCGAGCCTTTCACCCGGGCCCAAGGGGTGAGGGTTAGGGCGCCGCTTCGCGGCAACGACTCGATAGGGGCCCAGGCGTAGCCGTCGGGGTGCGTTGCGAACAGATGCGCGGGACCGACGTCCGGCGGAAGCTCAAACTGGCCCTGCGAATTCGTCTCGTCCACCACGTCCGGAGAGGCCACGTACCCCGCTTCCATCTGACCGTTGAGAATGAACGCCTTCATTCCTTTCCCAACCCAGGCGACCTTCGCGCCAACCACGGGCCGTCCATCGGCATACGTCACGGTGCCGGTCCACGGCTCGCCGCGCGTGAGCCGAATCACGACGGGCTCGCCTTTCTCCCCGAGTTGCAGGGACGGCGTCACGGCAGGCAGATAGCCCTCGGCGAAGATGCCGGCAACGAACTCCAACGCACTGGGCCAACTTGCATGGAACCCCGTCACCCGAACGGAGAAGCGTCCGTTCTCGTCGTTGATCTCGTTGACGCGACCCATGCTGTTCCAGTGGTTGAGGTCCATGTCCGGAATGTACCAACCCGTTCGGACGCGGTACGCGGTCACGGGCTCCCCGGTTGCATCGTCCACCACGGTGCCTTCGAAAAGCGGCGGTTCGTACATAACAATGTTGTAGGGTTCCTCTCGCGGAACCAGCACATCGCTCGACATGTTGAGAAACTTGCGATCGGTGGTCCCGCGTTCTACGCCGAAGGAGAATTGGACGACGCCTTCCAGCGGCACGTGATTAACAACGAATAGCCCATCACTGTCCGTATGCCCGCCCATCGAGATCCGGTACTGCCGGTCAAGCCGCCATTCCGATCCGTAGATGTACGCACCCGGAAGCGATTGGCCGTCCATATCGGTAATGCGGC
>JAHDWY010000233.1:6867-7094 GCA_023384315.1 Candidatus Hydrogenedentota bacterium
AATCGTACCACCGTCACTCAACTCCACCTGGACCGGCGGCGTCTCCGATCGAACGTCGACCGCGTGTACGCGCGGCGCAAAACCTCTCGCACTAATCTGGAGGTTTCGTTCTCCTTCGGGTAGCCCACTTACCGTAAACGATCCGTCCGACTTTGTTCTGACACAGTACCGGTCTTCAATGGGCGCGTTCGCGGTGGGTTCGGGTCCACCGGCGTTCGATCCATAGT
>JAHDWY010000234.1:0-1275 GCA_023384315.1 Candidatus Hydrogenedentota bacterium
CTTGTGGGTATGGTGGCGGATCGATTCTTCCCGGGTCAGGTTGTTCTGGGCGTCATGCATCTGCTTGGTGCAGGGCTCATGTTCCTCGTTTCGAGGACCACAGAACCAACCCTGTTCTTCTGGATTCTGATTGCATACACGACGACGTACATGCCCACGGTGGCTTTGGTCAATGCAATTTCTTTCCACCAGATGGACGACCCGGAAAAAGAGTTCCCTTCGATTCGGGTGCTGGGCACTATTGGCTGGATCGTTGCCGGACTCACCATTGGCTTTTTGAATATCGAGCACACGTCCAAGCCCATGCTTTTCGCGGCCGCATGTTCGCTCGTTCTCGGCGTGTACAGCTTCACGCTTCCGAACACGCCGCCCCGTTCCAAGGGGAAGGCCGTATCGTTTGGAGAAATCATTGGTACCGATTCACTGCAACTCATGAAGGATCGCTCGTTCGCGATATTCACGATTAGTTCCTTGCTCATCTGCATCCCGCTTGCCTTCTATTACAACTTCGCGAATCTGTTCTTGAACGAGAGCGGCGTCGAGAACGCCGCGGGCAAAATGACCATGGGGCAGATGTCCGAGGTCTTCTTCATGCTGGTCATGCCGTTTTTCTTCAAGCGCTTGGGTGTAAAGAAGATGCTGCTGACCGGCATGATCTTCTGGGTGCTCCGGTACGTGTTGTTTGCGTTCGGAAACAACGGCAGCCTCGTGTTTATGTTCTATCTCGCCATTTTGTTCCACGGGATTTGCTATGACTTCTTCTTCGTGACCGGACAGATTTACGTGGATAAGAAGGCACCGAAAGAAATCCGCGCGAGCGCCCAGGGATTCATCGCGCTGATTACCTATGGTGTGGGAATGGTCATTGGTTCCTGGGTCTCCGGGTTTGTCACCCAGCATTATCAGATCATGGACGGAGAAACCGTTGTGGGCCACCATTGGCAGGAGACGTGGCTGATTCCGGCAGGGATGGCTGCCGTGGTCGTCGTGCTGTTCGCCATTCTGTTCACGGACAAGGATGTCGATCGTGAACCGCCCGCTACTGAGGTGTTGGCCGAATCCGAAGGATAGGCGAAGCGTTCGCGGCACATGCGCGTAGGCGTTAACACGCTCTTCCTCATTCCCCGGGAAGTGGGGGGGACTGAGATCTACGTGCGGAGCGTGTTGCCCGCGCTACAGGCTATCGAACCTGATATGGACGTCGTGGTTTTAAACAAACCTGAAAAACACCAAACTTTTTATTTTGTGGAGACGGTGGTTTTCGTTGTACCCCCC
>JAHDWY010000234.1:1285-7090 GCA_023384315.1 Candidatus Hydrogenedentota bacterium
ATACCGCACCGGATTTGGCCGTCGTGTTTTACACCACCCGTTAAACCCACGACTCTTTTTCTTTGTTCGAGCGGGTGCTTGTCGATGTCCCCGCGCAATCGCGCGTCCGGCGCGTGATTGCTGAACAGGTCACGTTGCCGCGCGCCGCCGCAAGGGCCGAGATCGACGTACTCTATTCGCCGGGATACACGCTCCCGCTTCGCGCGGTATGCCCCCAGGTGGTGACCGTCCACGATACGCAATTCCTCGACTATCCGCCGGATTTTCCCTGGCTGTCGCGCCAGGCACAGCGCGTACTGGTCGGCCGCGGGGCGCGCGTCGCAGGCGCGAGGCCGGATCGCCCGATATTTTGGCGTGCCGGAGGAGAAGATCTTCGTCGCCCACTCGGCGTTGTCAGGACTCTTCGAATTCCCGCAGCCTTGTCCAGTCGAGAAGCCTTACCTGCTCTACATCGCGAATACCTACCCGCACAAGAACGCGCCGCGACTCGTGCGGGCCTTTGACCGCGTTGCAAACCAAATTCCGCACCGGCTTGTGATTTGCGGTCAGCCGCGCGAGGGAGAGCCGCCGACCCATCCCCGGGTCGACCGCATTCACCATATCCCGTACGAGGACTTGATCGGCCTCGTCCAAGGCGCGGACCTTATGGTCATTCCGTCGCTTTACGAAGGATTTGGGCGCCCAGTCGTGGAAGCACAGGAAGCGGGAACCCGTGTAATCGCGGCCAACAACGCGTCCATTCCGGAGATCGGAGGAGAAGGCGCCACCTACTTCGATGCGACCACGGATGAAGGCATAGCCAGGGCAATTCTGGCTGCCTTGTCAGAATCTGCAGAGGAGCGGCAACGATATGTCGATGCCGGGCGGAGGAACGCGAAGCGATTCACGTGGGAGGCGTGCGCCCGTCAGACGCTCGCAGCGTTCCACCATGCGCTAGTGTAGTGATTTCGAGATTCGTTCAACAATTTCAATCTGGTAACTGAGGGAACATCCCCCTAAATCCCCCTTCAAAGGGGGACTTTGAGCAACAAGTCCCCCAATATCTTTGAGAAGGAACTTAGGGTTCAGGACACTAGGTTCCTGACGATCCGGCCGCGCGTGGTAGCGTTGCGATTTACTCGCCGCTGATCTCATGCCAGGCCCGGTCGGCTTTTTCTGTGAGTTCCTTTTCGTTGCGCATCCAGGGCGTGCGCGCATTTTGGATGAAACCCGAATAGAACAGAAACAGACGGCCGTCCGCGATCGTAAAGTTCCGCGGATCAACCTCAACCATATCGCCGTTGGCCATGGCGGTCGCACACCAACCGCCATATTCGGGCAAGTATTTCTCCGGGTCTTCTGCGAAGGCTTTCCGATTCTCCTCCGACTCGAAAAGATATGTTGCGCCGGCGTACTGTTCGGAGAGCGCCGGGTCACCCATCTCCGGTCCGTCGCGGAAATAGCTGACGGGATCGAATCCATTTATCGCGGGCTCCCCTTCGACGATGTTGTAAAGCTGCAACTTCCGTTCGTGTTGGAGTTCCGCCATGGTGGACTTGAAGTCATCGAAGGCGTAGCGGTCCCGCGTGTCCTTCCCCACGTGACGGAAGACCTCCTTGCCATCGGAGTCCAACACGATTAACGCCGGGTAGTGGACGACCTCGCCGTGGAATTCGTACCCGTCTGGAACTCCGAAGGCTTCCGCAAGTTTCGCGTCCGGGTCCTGGTAGATTGCCGGCGCGGGCGGTGCGTCTGGGCTCGCGGGTTTTAGACCTTCAGCCCAGGCTACAGTGGCTTCCTCGGGATCCGGTTTGAGGAACACATGCGTGACTCCCGGGACCTCACCCGCCCGGGACGCGTAGTCGCGGGTGGTGCGTCGACAGATTGGACAGTCTGTCTTCAGCAGGAAATGGAGCGCAACATAGTCGGACTTCGCGTCCGACAACCGAAATACGTTGTCGCCACCGGCTTCGTAGACAGTGAAGTCTGCCGGCGGGTCGGCCTCGACGATGCCACTGGCCATAAGCCCTACGGCCAGCGTTCCAAGGATGGTAAGCGGCAACGCTCGATGCATCGTAGTTCCTCCCGTGCGGGGCGGCCTCAATCCATGAAATGGTCGACGGCCACCCGCAGTGCTTCTGCGACGGATATCGCCTGAAACGGACAGCCTCTTGGACGGTGCGGTGCTTCCCCGTCGGCCATTTCCGACAGGTGCCCGATTCCCGCGCGTTCCAGGTGCGCTTCGATGGGTGGAAGAAACCGGGTGCGAGCCTCTTCCCGGGCTTTGCCGTCACCACCGCGGACGCGTATCCACGCATCGATAAAGGGGCCCAAAAGCCACGGCCATACCGTGCCTTGATGGCATGCTCCGTCCCGATCAACGACACCGCCTTCGTAGTGCCCGCGATAGCCGGGATCGGCCGCCGCCAAGGTGCGGATGCCCATGGGCGTGTACAAATGGGATTCCACCGCGTCCACGATTGCCCGGGCGGCATCCCCTTCCATCAGCGGGAACGGTAGACCGCCAACGGCGAGGATCTGATTTGGCCGGAACGCGGCATCCGTCGTACCCGCGCGATGGTCCACATCCACCACGTCGTAGAGGCGCCCCAGCGCGCTGTTCCAGAACCGTTCCCGGAATGCATCGAGACCCCGTTTATACACGGCACCCCACTCGTCTTCGAATTCGCTCAACATTCGCAGAGCGTTGAGCCAAAGCGCCTGCACTTCAACGGCTTTGCCAACGCGCGGCGTCACGACCCAATCGTCCACCTTTGCGTCCATCCAGGTTAGCTGTAAGCCCGGCCCACCGGCAGCAAGCAGGCCGTCGGCGTCCATGTGAATTCCGTAGCGCGTCCCGTCGGCATACGCGGCAACCACCTCGTGCATGGCTTTCTGAATCGTCGCTCGTGCTTCCTCCGGAAGTGCCGGCTTGGAGGACTTCGCCTGCTCAAGGAACTCGTGGGCGGCGACGACATACCATAGCGAAGCGTCCACCGAGTTGAATTCGGGCGGTACACCCGGCTCCGGGTAGACGTTCGGAAGCATGCCGCCATCGATCGCCGGGGCCCAATCCAACAGAATGCGCTTTGCTTCCTCCATGCGGCCGGTACGGATGCACAGCCCGCGCAGCGAAACAAACGTATCGCGGCTCCACTCCTGGTACCAGGGATAGCCCGCCACAATCGCGTTGCCCGACCCGCGCCGAACCACGTAGGCGTCTCCCGCCTGGTGCAATACGCTGGGGAACGCGTTGCGCCGATCCCGTTCCGCCGAGCGCAACCGGTCGACGACCTTAGCAGTGGACGCACCCTGTGCGCCGAATACTGCCTCGTGGCCCTCCGCGGCAACCATCCAAATTGCTTCACCCTGGCTCAAATCCCAGCGAAAGGCGCCAGGGGATGCGAGATCCTCCAGATAGTCCAAGCCGCGGTCCCGCTCCTCTTCATACAAGAAGCTCCGGTACCACTCCTCTTCATGGACATACTCGCCATTGGTGAGGGACACGATAGCCGGCTTATCGGGGTACGGTCTCCAAATCACGCGCCCCTCTAATAAGGAGAGGTCGAATCGAAAGGCGGCGTTTTCCCGGTGCAACTGATGAAAGTCCCGGCCGGAAATGTAAGGCCGGACAGACAACACGCAACTCTCGGCATCGCCCAGTACGCGCCAAGTCAGGATGCAGGCTGAATGACCGTGCGGTACGAAAAGTTGATGCTCCACGCAGGTACCATCCGCAAGGCGAAATTGCCATCGGGGCCATGGATCTGCTTCGAAGGCGTCAATCCGGTCCCAGGCGTGGGGATGGACGACTCCGGGATCGTAGACTTGGGAGGTGATCGGGAAGTTGCCCTGAGGTGTGTCCAACCAGGCATCGAAGCCGTTTAGCAGCGCCAACCGCCGATAGCCCGGTGAGGCCACGGTTAACAGGGCGGCGTGATACCGCCTCGTGCGGATGGCGCTGACGGTTCCGGATGCGAACCCGCCGAGACCATCGGTTTCGAGCCACTCGTCGTGGGTATTCAATTGCGCGGGCATACTGTCTCCACCGCCGGCCAGACGAGCTGATCGGCTCTCATGTATTCTGCTGGAAGAGATTTAGAAGTCAGCGGCGGCCGGGAAGGGCCACGGCCGATTATTCCAGATACGTAGAATTTGATGGGGCGATTCCAAAGGATGCCCGGCAACTCCGGCCGCGGGCGACACCCTGTCAGCGGCTCATCGTGGAATGCGTATCGCTCCCGCGCGCAATCTGCTTGAAATAGACGATTTCGGGATCTTCCTCGTCCAGGTTTTCGATGTTGCCGCTCCGGATGAACCCGAGGGATTCACAAAGCCGCTGCATCTCCATGTTGGATTCATTGGCCGACGTGAACAGCTTGTCAGTCGGCGCGATACTCTCGGCATGTTCCACCAGCGCCGACGCGATGCCCTCTCTGCGGCGGCCCGGATGAACGATGAGAAACGAGATAAACGCGTGACCGTAGAACGTTTCTTCAAGCACCATGAAGCCCACGTGCTCGTCGTCAATGGATGCTTTGTAACAATGCCCGGAAGCAATTGCGCCGGACAGAAAGCTGCGACGCTCGCTACTGCCTATGACCAGCCTGTCGATCGCGCACAGCGCGTTGAGATCGGACTCGGTTGCTTCTGCCACGTGGACCATGCTTATAGTCTAAACCCTACCATGGGCTGATTCCAAGCAGGAAGTTCACCGCCCGGCCAGGGAAGCGACTGCATGGTATACTCGTGCCATGAAAATTTGGATCCAGTATGTCCCTAGATTGGCCAGCGCCGCGACGGGGGCGATCTTGCGGGTCGCGAAACCCTCGCCCCGGCACGAACAGGACCGCCCGGTTCGTGTGATGTCGCGACTGGTGATTGCGGTCCTGGGCGTCCTTGCAGCCGTATCCGCGTCGCTGGTTTCGTATGTGCCGAGCAGCGCGGAGTTTTTCTATGTGGCGAGCTTGGGGCGCTATGTGAATTTGGCCCTTTCCACCATTTCGGGTTTGGTGCGATTTAGTCTGGTGGAATTCACTTTGGTGGGATTTGTTCTCTGGTTTCTCAGTCCGGGAATTCCGGCGTTGCGACATGTCGCCCAAGGCCGCCGCCGGGCTTCGAACGCCCTTCTTGGAGGTATTCTTCGCACCGGGGCTACTGCGGGGACCGTCTTAATCGCCTTCTATGTGCTGTGGGGGTTTAACTACGCCAGACCCGACCTGATAGCCCGGATGGGGTGGGATTCGCTGGAACAGGATGGTCCGGACTCCGGTTGGAACACGCTCGAAGATTCGGAGCTGATTCGTCTATGCAGCGAACTGGTCGATATGACGAACTTCTGCTATATCGAAGCCACCGGCACGACCGATCTGGGTATGCCCAGCATGCCTCAAGCGCCGCTATCCACGACCGACAAGGAATTGGACGACGCCTTTGCGGCCGTTGCGAGGGAGTTGAGTTTACCACCCGTTTTTGCCGAGCGCCGTGGTCCCGCCAAGCCCATACTTGGCTCGCCGATCATGAGTGCGCTGGGCATCGCGGGATTCTACTTTCCCTACACGGGCGAGGCCAATTTCAATCAGCAGGCGCCCCACTGCCAGCGCCCACACACCATCGCGCACGAGAAGGCGCACCAACGCGGCATTACCGGCGAGGACGAGGCGAATTTTCTGGGGTTCCTGGCATGTGCGAATAGCGCGGATCCGTACACGCGATACTCGGGCTACTTGTTCGCGCAACGCCAACTCTTCACGGAACTTGTCTTGCGCGACCGGGACATTGCGATGGTCTTGTTGCACCGCCGCCTGCCCGGCGTGCAGCGGGATG
>JAHDWY010000235.1 GCA_023384315.1 Candidatus Hydrogenedentota bacterium
GAACCGGGGCTGTTGGGTTTCCATCGCACCTTTTACGAAGTGCGGGTGCCTGCCGCTTTCGCTGCCTTGATGCTGTCCAGGCGGGGAACCGAGTAGGTGCCCATAATCATCTGATCGAGGATGCTGGCGTCCGTGCACCAGAAATGGGCGTTTTCCAAGGATATCTCCTTCTTCTTATACATTCCGTACAGGTAATTCTCGAAGAGGAAGGAGTGCGACACGGTCTGCTGCATGCCCACGCGAATCCCGTCGGTGTCGCCATCCAGGATAGCGTCGTTGATGGGCTTGATGTCGTTGAACATGACTTCAAGCGCCGGGAGCCGGCCCCCGCCAATCTTGGGCACGAGCCGCTGGCAGATCACGCAGCGCAGGCAATCGCGAATCTGAAGTTTCACAAGATCGCGTTCGACCGGATCGAAAAAGCTCACGATTCGGTTGATGACTTCATAGGCCGTGTTCGAGTGAAGGGTGCTAATGACCAAGTGACCGGTCGCGGCGGCGCTGATGGCGGACCGGATCGTATCGGGATCGCGCATTTCGCCGATGACGATCACGTCGGGATCATGGCGCAGGGCACCCGTGACGGCGTCGAAGAAGCTGGGTGTATCGGTACCGGTGTTTCGTTGCGACATGAGTGACTTCTTGTCGTGGTGAACGTATTCTACCGGATTCTCGATGGTCAGGATATGGGATGTATTGTGCGTGTTAATGTAGTCGACCAACGCGGCGACCGTCGTGGATTTACCGCTACCGGTCATCCCGACGAGGAGGATTAGTCCGTGATGCATATGGGCCAGTGATTCCATCAGGTCCGGCGGGATGTGCAGGTCCTCGAAGGATGGGATTATTTCCGGCAGGTACCGGAATGTCAGATGCGGCGCGCCCGCCTTGATGAAGCAAGACACGCGCGAATACCCCAATCCGGCTTGGTGATAGCTGAAGCTGGCCTGCTGCCGCTCGGTGAACTCCTTCCAATCCTTCTCGGGAGCGATATCCCGAATCAGCGCCATAATCTGGGTGGCCGACAAGGAGGGGAGCACGTCCGATACGTGGGTCTCACCATCGACGCGGAACACGGGAGGTTGCCCGGCGCATAGGTGCACGTCGCTCGCTTTGTATTCGATCAGGGCTTTGAACAGCAGTTCAGGACTGATCGGTTCGATCCGGTGTTTCTCGCCGTGGATTTTCCAGACTTCCGGAAGCGAGACCAGTTTACAATACTCATCGAGGGCTTCGAGTCCGCGATCCGGATCCTTTGCATCGGGACAAGGGCAACGAAGGATGTTCCAGCCGTCTTCATCGGTGAGCGAACAATCCCCCTCGAAGTCCGCCACGACCTTCTGCATCATCTCGAGGGCGTGGCCCTTGGCATGGGCGCGGAGACGGTACGAGGTGAAAGGGCCTTCCAACGCCTCGCGCTCCGCGATGATTTCCAGGGCTGCCGAGCGTGCGACGATTTTTCGCGGGACTCCTTCCTTTTCAATCAGCTCTTTTTCAGCGGTCGCAATGATCTCGCGCGCGCCTTTCTGCCGCCCCACCCCCAGGATAAACTCCGCCATGGATGCTCTCCCTATTCTCCGGCCGCGTCGGCCATCTCTGCGCGCATTGGTACGCGCATACCCCCGGTCTACGCGCGACCATCATACGCGGTCCCAGGAGATCCGTCAATGAGTCTGCGCAAGCGAAGTAAACTGCGCAAGATGTCTCGCGTCGTGTGATGCCCTGCCAGGTACAAAAAACGGGCCGCTTGCGCGCGCAAGCGGCCCGAATGCGACTTGGAATTTCACTCGCTACTTTGTGTGAATCGTCACTTCTTCGCCGATCTGGAGGACGTGGCTCTTGGACCAGTTGTTCCACTTGAAGAGGTCGCTGGTGGAGACGCCGTACTTTTGGGCGATGGTGGAGGGGCTTTGCCCGGCAGTGGTTTTGTGGACGATGGTCTTGGCGGATGTGCCGGACGAGCTGGTAACGGCACCGCCGAGGGGCACTTTCAGTTCCTGGCCGGCTTTGAGTACGGAGTTCTTGGAGAGGCCGTTCGCGGCGAGCAGGTCGTCGACGCTCACACCGTACTTCTGTGCGATGGTCCAGGCGCTTTCACCGGACTTTACCGTATGGCCCTGGGACGCGGCCGGTACGGGTGAGGAGGTCCCCGTGGCCCCGGCGACTTTCAGGGTCTGCCCTGTGCGCAGCACGGCGCTTTTGGAGAGGCCGTTCATCGCGAGCAGATCGCCGAGGTCCATGCCGTATTTGGAGGCGATGGTCCAGGGGCTTTCGCCGCTGGCGACGGTATGGCTGGCGGTCACGATGTCGGGTTCTACTGTGCTTGGGGCCGTTGGCGCCGCGGTCCCCGGCGCGGAGACGACTAGGACCTGACCAACTTTGACAATGTCATTCTTTGAAAGGCCGTTCCATTTCAGGAAGTCGTCGAGGCTGATACCGTGCTTGGACGCGATAACGGAGGCGCTTTCACCGGGGGCCACTTTGTGGGTCGTCTGCGGCCCGGGTTCCGCCGTGCTGGTCGACGCGGCTGCGCTTTCAAGTACTTCCGACGTGGGTTTCTCCGGGGTGGCGGTCGACGCGACCTGTACGGGTTGCGGCGCGGTCTTCGAGTAGACGACCAGCTCATCGCCGACGCGGATGATGGACCTCTTGCTGAGGTTGTTCCACGCGAGCAAGTTGTCGATGTCTACTCCATGCTGTTCGGCGATCTTGGAGGGGAACTCGCCGGGTCGCACCTTGTGGATGATCTTCTGTCCATCCGGGGCCGCCGCCGGAATACTGCCGGCGCTCGGATCGGACACGTAAAGGGACTGCCCCACGCTGATGCGGGCGCGCCGATCCAGTCCATTCCACGCTTGAAGGTCGTCGAGCGATACGCCTTTGGCGCGCGCGATGTCGTAGAGCGTGTCGCCTCGCTTTACGCGATACTCTTCCGCATTGCCGGAGTCGATTGCGGCCACGGCTGCGGCCGGCGCCGAAGGCTCAGGCGTCGCGGCGGCGGGGGCGGGTTCCGGCGCCGCCTCTCGTCCAGGAATAACGAGCTTCTTTCCGACGTGGAGTTTGCTCGCGGACCGGATCCGATTTGCTTCCATAAGGTCTTTTACCGGCACGCCGTATTTTCTGGCAATACCGGACGGGGTTTCCCCGCGGCGGACGGTATGCGTCGCACCGCCTGAAGTGCTCGCGTAAGTGGCCTTCTTCGGGCTCTTGTAGATTTCATCCAACGCCGCCAGGAGCTTTTCGTTCGCTGCCGCCGGCACTGCAATCGCATGCTCGCCGGAAGGCGGCGTCACACCTTTAATGAGATCGGGATTGAGCCGCTTCAGGGTGCCCGATTCGAGGCCGCTTTCCTTGTCGAGCATGGACAAAGAGTAGGAGCCGCGGACGGGGATGCGCACGATGGGCTCTGGGGGCTGGGGATTGCGTTTGAATCCGTAGCGCTCCGGGTTGTTGCCCACGATGACACTAGCCAAGAATTTGGGATAGAACTTCTTGGTTTCCGTTTTCATGTGACTCGAGGCGGGCGGCGTTTCGATAAGTTGCCACAGGTCGCGCTCGCCCCCGTTCATGGCGATGGCGCGGCTGATTCCGCCTTCGCCCATGTTGTACGAGGACACGGCAAGGGGCCACTCGCCGTCGAACATGGCGTTCAAATCGCGCAGATACGCAATCGCGGCATGGGTGGCTTTCTGCCAGTCCCGTCGTTCGTCCACGTAGCTGTCAATCTGCAGGCCGTAGCGGGAACCGGTGGCGCGCATGAACTGCCACATGCCCGATGCCCCGGCGCGAGAAGTGACGTTCGGATGGAATTGACTTTCCACCATGGCCAGCCAGACGAGGTCCTTTGGCAACCCCGCTTTCATCAACTCCTGCTCGATATACGGCCGGTAGAGGTAACTGCGATCGAGGCCCCATTGGAAATTCTTGGGGTACAGTTTCTGGATCTCTTCGATTTCCGCGATGACCCGCTCATTGATAAAGCCGTTCGCAAACAGCTCGCCCCCCACGCGCGCGTCGGGTCCCAATTCGCCGACTCCACTTCGTTCGAAGAGGTTGGCCGTTTCGGTGGTGGAATCCAGAATCCGCTCGAATTCCGTCCGGAGACTGTAAAAGACCGACGGGTCAAGATCCGCTTCGATCAGGAGCTGGAGCATGGTGTTGTAATGGCGAAGCGCGCCCTGTTGGTCGCCCGCTTCCTGGGCCTCATTCGCTCTTCGGAAGGCTGCGTCGGCCGCTTTGAGCAAATCGGTTGCCGTGTCCTTGGAAACCGGATCGAGATCCTGGGCGCCTACCTTGGCGACGGGCACCGGTTCGAACTGGTGGGTTTGGTCTGGCGTGGTCGAACATCCAGCGAAGATGGCAGCGCCGGCCGTCAGAAGCCCGGCGGCTTGCAGGCATGTTGTCTTGCGCACTGAGCAGCGTTCTCCTATTTCGTAGGGTTGCGCGAGGAGGCAACCGCCTTTGAATCCCTCTCAATTTATGAGTTTAGACAACTATAGATTGCGTGTCAAGAGTAGAATGCGACTATATGTTGCGATTTTCGAGATTTTCGAGTTGTGGTGGTCGGGCGCTCGGCTCGCGCGCTGTGTCACACCCATCGGTGCCCGGGCTGGTATCTTCACCGTAGCCGGGCCTTGGGAACTCGCTCCCCTTCTCCAGAATTGGTGTTGCGACCAACTGGTCCCCCGCGTTCCGGGCGAAGTCGCTGCCCGCGATCCTAGTGGAAACCAGCCGGAATTGCAATGGGTACGGGATTATTGGACGCCGCGTATCCGCGCCATCGAAACGTTCAAAACCAGGGCGGCCATGAGAATCGCGCCGCTGATGGACTCTTTGAGGTAGATGTCGATCTGGACGTGGTTGAGACCGTTGTACAAAATCCCGAGGGTCAACACGCCGACTACCGTGTTCGCGATACCCCCCTTGCCCCCGAAGAGGGATGTTCCGCCTAGGACAACCGCCGAAATGCAGGCAATCAGCATATTGTCGAGTCCACCGGCTTGGGCGCTACCGAGACGTCCGATGAGGATGATGCCGGAGAGGCCGGCTGTGATGGAGCAAATGCACAGGCAGGCGACGAGGGTAAGGGACACATTTACGCCAGACAATTGGGCGGCCTGGCGGTTGCCGCCGACAGCATAGACGCTGCGCCCGAAGCGCGTATAGCGGAGAACGACCAGGGCGATGGCCAAGGCGAAGGCCGCCGCAATGGTAATCAGTGGTATTTCAATCCAGGGAATCTGCTCACCGGCTTCGTTCGTGCCGTGAAGCAGCGGGATGGATTTCGTGCCAACGTAGGCCAGCACCGGGGGAATCTCGAAGATCGGGGTTCCCCGGGTGATGCGCAGGGACAACCCCTTCGTGATGAGAAAGAGGGCCAGCGTCATCATGAAGGACGGCACGCCAAGCCGTGCGACGCCGAACCCATTGAGCAGCCCGAATCCCATGCACGCGAGCACGGCGATGAGAATGGGCAAGGCCTGCACGAGCACGCCGGGCATGACCCCGCTGGCAGCGAATGATTTGTACAGGTAGGCCGCGAGAACTCCCGCGAAGATGGCCATGTTTTCGATGCTCAAATCGATCTCGGCCGTTAGCAGAACGAAGGTGATGCCAACGGCCATGATGGCAAGGGCAGAATTCTGGCGCAGGATATTCAGCAGATTCTCGCTGGTCAGGAAGGTGTCGGTGATCAACGAGAAAAACAGGAACATGGCAACGCACGTGATCAGGGGTGCAAACGCGCCCAACTTTCCCAATAGGTGCTTCATGAAACGACTCCGCTCAGGTTGACGGGGGGTGGCCTATGGTACATCCGCGGCGGTGGAAATGAGAAGCACCAGTTTTGTCCCTTTGGTTCGCCCGGGCAGCGCACGAGCTGGAATCGCAGACTCAACTTTTGAACGTGAGGTTGTACGCGAGTATCATTTTACGGATTGTAACCACCACGGGGGAAATCTTGATGACGACCGAAAATGCAACCGATGAACAGCCCCATGAAGTCAAAGCAGTTCCGCAATGGCGGCTCACGTCGCTGGACGCCCTCCGGGGTTTCACCATGTTCTGGATTATCGGTTCGGGCGCGTTCTACGACTCGCTCAAGATCATTGCCGAACGGGGCGGGGAGGAGATCGAAGATTTCGCGGTGTTAGCGAAGTCAGGCGTCGCCGGATTTCTGGCCAATCAACTCGAGCACCGGTCCTGGGAAGGGTTCGTTTTTTACGATCTGATTTTTCCCATGTTCATCTTCATTATCGGCGTTTCCATCGTATTCTCCTTGCAGAAAATGCTCGCGCGGGAGGGAAGGGCCGCGGTCTACAAACGTGTATTCAAGCGTTTTGCACTGTTGTTCTTGCTTGGGGTCTTCTACGACGAAGGCATGGCGAAGCTCTACGAGTACACGGACGCGGGAATGGTGGACTACCGCGATTTCGATGAGAACGTCTTGTGCGGCGTGCTACAGCGGCTGGCATTGTGTTACCTCCTGACGAGTTTGCTTTTTATCCACCTTCGTTTGAAGGGGCTCATCGCCGTCTTCGTGACCATCATGATCGCGTACTGGGCGATTTGCTCCTTCGTGCCCGCGCCCGACGAGCCGGAGTATTCGCTGGCGAAGAACCACAACATCTCCCACTGGATCGACAAGCAGATTCCACCCTATTACGGAACCGATCCGGAGGGATACTTCAGCACCTTCCCGGCGGTTTGCTCCTGCTTGCTGGGTGTCTTCACTGCGTTTCTAATTCGGAATCAATCGATCCCCGATCAGAAGAAAGTTCTGTACATGTTCGGGACCGGAATGACCATGATTCTCCTGGGATACCTGTGGAGTTACCAGTTCCCGATCATTAAACGCCTTTGGACCTCCTCCTATGTGCTCGTGGCCGGTGGGTACAGCTTGGTCTTGCTTGCGGTCTTCTACCAGATCATCGACATCTGGCAGGTTCGCAAGTGGTCCACGCCGTTCATCTGGATTGGCGCAAACCCGCTGACGATCTACATGGCGACCAACATTGTGGATTTTGAAGCCCTGGCAGATCGCTTTGTTGGGGGTCCGGTGCGGGAATCTCTGGGGATTTACGG
>JAHDWY010000236.1:0-4206 GCA_023384315.1 Candidatus Hydrogenedentota bacterium
TGTCCTTGTCAATCAACGTTGCCCTCGCCCAGGAGGAGACCTACGCCGAGAAACTTGGGTGGCCCAAAGGCGCCAGGGTCCTTATGATTCACGCCGACGACGCGGGCATGTGTAACGCTGCAAACGCGGGTACCATCGCCACGCTCGAAGCGGGGACTGTGTCATCCGTCAGCATCATGATGCCCTGTTCCTGGGTGCCCGAATTCGTCGCTTATCTGAAGCAGAATCCGGACGTGTGCGCGGGGTTGCACCTGACCTACACGGCGGAGTGGGACCCCTACCGGTGGTCGCCCGTCGCGGGCCGGGACGCTGTCCCGGGGCTCGTCGATGCCATGGGCTTCATGCACGACAACGTCGGCCAAGTCGTCCAGAACGCAACGGCCGATGAGGTGGAACAGGAACTACGCGCCCAAATCGCCCTCGCGGAGAAGATGGGAATCGAAATCACACACCTCGATTCGCACATGGGTACACTGTTTGCCACACCCGAGTATTTCGAACGCTACTTGAAGGTCGGCATTGAGAAGCAGATTCCCCTGCTCATCGCGGGCGGCCACGGTACCATCGTCGGCCAGGAAGACGCGGAAGCCTACGAACAATTGCGTCCCTACGCAGAGAAGGTCTGGGAAGCGGGCTTGCCCGTGCTCGACGATATCGACACGCGCAGCTACTCCTGGAAAAGCACCGACAAGACCGCGGAATACGTCGACATGATCCGCACGCTGAAACCCGGTGTCACATGGTTTAACTGCCATCCCACCAAACCCACGGAAGAGGGCAAGGCGATCACGAACAATCGCGAAACGGTGTTCGGCGATTACAACGCCCTGATCGATCCCGAGGTGAAGAAGGCCATCGAAGAAGAAGGCATCATCCTCACCACCTGGCGCGAACTAAAACAACGCCGGGATGCCATCGAAGAGTAGAGCCTAAAAGCAACCGCCGGATCGCTGCTGATTGATCGGATGAAAAATAGGGACAGCCTCCTTTTCGTTTCTCGGGCGCTGGAGTTCTAGTATTGGCGCTTCAAAAACGAAAAGGAGGCTGTCCCTATTTTTCTACTCGGCGCCGGACTTCCTCGAACACGCGCCTGACGTTCTCTGCCGAATGGGCGAAGGAGCTGACAATCATCCGGCGGCCGTCCTTCAATGCGAGATAGGAGCCGAACACTGTGTTGTATCGGCTTTGAGACAAGTCGACCGTGTCAACCGGCACAACTTCCTGTTGAGCGAATTCGAACCTCCATTCACGGATCGGTCCACCCACGCCCCGGTCGTCTACAGTTACGTCGAAACGATCGCTGTGCGTCAGCGAGTCGCCGAAAGCGGGAGTCCACAACCAGCGTAAACAGGAGACCGTCACCGAAATATCGAAGGCTATGAACATGCCATAAACTAATGACTCGTCTGCTTTCACAACCAGCGGAACCACGACGGCGGCCACCGGGACGAAGACGATCAGAAGGTGCAGTGCGAGATAGCGGAATTCGTTCGCCTTGATGTAGACCATTCGAAGCACTCCGCAAGGAAAAGCCGATCCCGGTCATCGGCATTGTTCAGCCTGTCCTCCGTCCCTATTATACCGCAGCCGCGAGCAGTTACAATCGCCGCCCCCCTTCCTGCTATACTCTGGCAATCCATGTGTTTTTACGGACAGGGGACGCGGTACAGCTATGTCAAACATCATGCAGCAACTGGTCGATATGTCGCGGTATCTGGGCGATCCTTCGAAGGGGTACGCCATGCTGGGCGAAGGCAATACCTCCGCCCGGATCGACGACGATTCGTTCTATGTAAAGGCCTCCGGCACAACCCTTTCGACCATCGACGAGAGCGGCTTCGTTGCCGTATCCATCTCGAAAGTAACGGCCATTCTGAATGACCCGTCCGCCGGTGATGAGGACGTGTCGCGGGTGTTCAAGGAAGCCCTACTCGATCCCGAGGAAACCCGGCGTCCGTCGGTTGAGGCCATGCTTCACGCCATTCTCCTCCGGGTGCCGGAGTACAACTTCATTGGGCACACGCACCCCGTGTATACCAACGCCATCCTCTGCTCGAAGCGGGCGGAAGAAGCGGCGTCGGGACGCATCTTCCCGGACCAGGTGGTGTCCATGAAGCACAAGTCCGTGTGGATTCCCTACGTGGACCCCGGCCTGGTGCTGGCGCGCGAGGTGAAGACGCGGTTCGAGCAGTACGTCGAAGAGGAAGGCGTTCTGCCCTCCGCCATTCTCATGCAGAATCACGGCCTCATCACCATGGGCGGATCGCCGAAGGCCGTGACAAGCTGCACGGACATGGCGGAGAAATCCTCACAGATCATCGTGGGAACTTACGCCCTGGGCGGACCGCGCTTCATGGAACCCCACGACGTGGACCGCATTTTCACGCGGCCCGACGAACATTATCGCTTGAACAGCATCGCGGACCGGAAATCATAATTACAGAATATCGAACGTAGAATCCCGCGAGATTGTCGGTGATGGGATATTGGGATGACGCCCGCTCCTTCACCCCACGCGCAAGATAAGGAGACGCAACGTGTCCACAATGGAGAAGTATCGCAAGGCGGATGAGCCGCTACCCAAGACCTACGACGCATGGCAGGTGTTCGGCGCGGGAATCGAAAATGTCGGCAAGGACGGCAAACCGGTCACTCTCGAACTCCGGCCAGCCAAGGACAACGAGATCGTGCTCCGCGTGGATGCCCTGGGGCTCTGCCAGTCCGACATCAAGATCATCAATCAGGGCAGCAGCCATGCTCGCCTGCGCGGCCGCGACCTGGCGAAGGATCCGACGGTGCTCGGCCACGAATGCGCGGCGACCGTCGTGCAGGTCGGGTCGCAGTGGAAGGACAAATTCAAGGTTGGCGAACGATACATCGTCCAGGCGGACATTTACTACAAAGGCCTTGGTTTCGCCTTCGGCTACCTCATCCCCGGCGGTCTCGCGGAATACTGCTATCTGGACGAAATGGCACTGGACGGCGACGAAGGCTGCTACCTGCTGCCGGTGAAACCGGAGACGGGCTACAGTCAGGCGGCCTTGTCCGAACCCTGGGCCTGTGTGGAAATGTCGTACAACCTGAAGGAACGCATGGCCCCCGCGGAAGGCAACGCCGTTCTTGTGGTCACGGACGTCGATGCGGATGCGTTTCGCAAGGAATATCCGGCGGCGCAAGTCCTGTCCCGTTCGCTCGACGGCTTGAGCGATGATGCCACGTTCGACGACATCATCCTGCCGATGCCCTCCCCCGAACTGGTTAACACCTTAGCATCGCGCTTGAACAAGAACGGCGTCATGTACCTGCTCGGTTCGCCATCCAGCGACGGCACGGCCTCCCTCGATATCGGGCGCATCCATTACGAGGGAATTCGGTTCTACGGCGGCGGAAACGACTTGCAGTCCATCCAGCAGGCGAACACGCGGCACGACTTGCTCCCTGGTGGCGAGGCCCTCTTCCTCGGCGCGGGCGGACCCATGGGCCAGATGCACGTGCAACGTGCCATCGAGATCTCGAGTGGACCAAACCTGGTGGTGGTGACGGACCTCGATCGGGCACGCCTCGACCACATCGAACGCCGCTTCGGTGATTTGGCCAAGCAGCGCGGGGTGAAGCTGGTTACGCTGGCGCCGAGCGAGTTCGAATCGCAGGCGGCCATGGACGAGAAGATCCACGCCCTGGCCACGGGCGGGTATGACGACGTCATCGTCATGGCGCCCGTTGCGCCGCTGGTCCCCGCTGCGATGGCGTACGCGGCGGACAACGCGGTCCTCAACATTTTCGCCGGCGTCGGTCTCGGCAAGTGCGCGGACATCCAGGTCAAAGACCTGTGCCGCGGAATCAAAATGATCGGCTCCAGCGGATCGCGCATCAGCGATTTGCGGAAAGTTCTTGAGATGGTCGAATCCGGCGAGCTGAACACGAACCTCAGCGTCGCGGCCATTGGCGGATTGAATTCCGCCCGCGAAGGGCTTGAAGGCGTGAACGACGCGCGTTTCCCGGGCAAGACGGTCATCTATACGCAGATCCCGGAGCTGCCGCTCATGCCCGTCGAGGAAGTCGAAGATCGCATCCCGGAGCTCAAGGGTAAACTGGGCCCCCACTCCGCGTGGACGAAGGAAGCCGAGGAAGCCCTTTTGGAGAAGTACGTCTGATGGCTCGGCTACAGAACAAACGGGCGATAGTTACCGGATCCGCCCAAGGTCT
>JAHDWY010000236.1:4216-7075 GCA_023384315.1 Candidatus Hydrogenedentota bacterium
GGTGCGGCCATTGTGGAGCGACTGGCGATGGAGGGGTGCGATGTCGTCGCCTGGGATCTCAACGCGGATGCCGTTGCGGAAACGGCTGACCGTGTCGCGAAAGATACCGGACGCACGGTCGTGAGCGAGTCCGTCGACGTGTGCGACGACGCGGCCGTACGCGCCGCCATGGACCGCGCCGCGCAGCGCCTGGGCGGACTGGACATTCTGGTCTCCAATGCCGGCATTCTCATCTCAGGCGACTCCATTGAATTCGACGCTGCGAAATGGCGGAAGGTCATCGATGTGAATTTGACCGGCTACTTCCTGTGCGCACGGGAAGCCGCCCGCGTCATGCTCGGCGGCGGAGGCGGTTCGATCGTTCAGATCAATTCCAAGTCCGGCAAGAAGGGCAGTTTCAGGAACAGCGCCTATGCGGCGTCCAAGTTCGGCGGGATCGGCGTCACGCAGAGTCTCGCCCTCGAATTCGCCGAAAGCGGCATCCGCGTCAACTCGATCTGCCCCGGCAATTTGCTCGATTCGCCGCTCTGGGTGAACAGCTTGTTCAAGCAATACGCCGCGAACCAGGGCATTTCCGAAGCCGAAGTCCGCCAGAAATACATCGACCAGGTGCCCATGAAGCGCGGGTGCACCTATCGGGACGTGACCAACGTGGTCGTGTTTCTGGCGTCAGAGGATTCGTCGTACATGACGGGTCAGGCGATCAACGTTACCGGCGGTCAGGAGATGCGATAACCTGTTAACCATTGCGCCACAGCCACTTACGCGCGCCAATTCTCCCTGAGTTGGCGCGTTTTTGATTCCTGTGGTAACATCAGTTTTGGGACCGGCTTGCCGTGACGATGAAGGAGGTCACGAAGCCGATGGGTATCGCGCAACAAGCAATGCCGCCGCGTCATGCGGCGCCGTTCTTTCTCCAGTTTCGGCCCCGCGGCGGGTATCACAACGAAATCTGGACCGTTCGCCTTGATGGCGATCTACTCACCCTGATGAAACCGGGCGACAAGCACGTCATGCAGTTGCACCGGGAGGAAGCCGCACGCTACCTGAAGTTCTCTTATGACCTGATCGGCGGACGAACCATCACCTTCCACGTCATCGAGGGACTGAAAAGCTATTCCTTCCCATGCACGAAAGTGCAGATGCTCAAGCTCGTTGCCTGGATGCCGCACAAGGAACACACCGAGATCGCCAAAGAGGTCCGTTTCTCCGGGGTGGCAATTCTGCTCTTCGGCGCGTTGCATCTGCTGTTGTCCGGAAATGTGTGGTTCGGTTGGGGCATCGCATTGGTTGCCATCGGACTGTCCGGCATCTGCGCGCCAAAACGCGGACTTTATGGCTCAAACGGCGCCCTGCTCCTCGTGGCCGGTCTTGGCGACTTGGTGGCCTCGACGGCGTACACCGTCACGCCAGGGAGCACACTCTTTGACCCCTCCCTGATACCGATGGCCGTCGGACTCACTCTTGTCGTCTGGGGAATCCATCAGTTGTCCATGTTGGGACCCAATCAGCTCCTTCGAACCGCTCGGGCCATTCGGGATCGCCGTGCCAAGGTGGCGCCCGTCGAATCGAAGGTCGTACGGCAAGTCGCTCTGTGGAATCTCGTCGGCGGTGTTGGATTCGCCGGGTGCGCGCTGCTGGTCTGGGCCTACCAGCGCGGTTCTACCGACGGACCACTCATCACCTCCGCCGAATGGACGCCGGACCTCGCCATCTTTACCGGACTGGCCTTCGTGTCCATCTTGTCGGCGGTCGCGTTGTTTCTCCGGTCCCGTCCGGCGTACTTCGAGGCCAAGGTGTCGGCCCAGATGCTTCTGGCCATTATCATTCTCGCCTTGTGGGGCTTCGCCGCAAGCTATATGGCGGAGCGTCCTTTGACGGCCTTCGGCAATACGTTTTCGCTCGATCGCGCGGCGTACGCCCCGGTCGCCTGGGTGTTGTTAATCCTGTGGGTCTCGGTCTTCAATCGCTGGTACAGCCAGGCGGTCGATCGCGAACTGGAGGAATCGCGCGACTGACGGCGCTAACTCCCTAATCGCCTGTCCATGAACGGCCCCGGCACGGTTGACGAGCCGGGGCTTGTGTTTTCCGCTTCCCTCATGCGATAACGCTGTGTGGTCGTGCGCAGTATCAATTCAAACCGATTGCGAGAGGTGCCGAATCATGCCAAGTGTACGGAGTGTCTTATTGGGAATCGCGGTTCTGGCGATGACAGCGCTCATCTTCCCGGCCGCCGGAAACGCTGAACTTCAGGTGGGAATCGCGAACCGGACGGTGACGCCGGACCCCTTGTTGCCGGTTTCCGGGGGTGTGGGAATCCCGGAGCCAGCGAAGGAGAAGAAGGGCGAGCTGGAGGTGCGCGCGCTTGTGCTGGAGCAGGGCAACACCCGCGTCGCCATTGTCAGCGTGCCATACCTGGGCTTTCCGGGCGTCCTTTGCGACCGCGTGCGAAAACAGGTCGATGGCATTCCGCCGGAGGATATCATTATTGGCTCCACCCACACGCATAGCGCGCCGGACATGTACGCCTTCGCGAACGAACAGGGCGAGACCGCAGCCGATTTGAACTACATCGACCGTACCTGCAAAGACATTGCGGACGCCATCAATGAAGCGCTGGCGTCCGTGAAATCCGCGAGGGTCAAGATCGCCTCGGGCGAAGCCGCCGAAAAGATCGCGTACAACTACTACGCGCCCCAACTTTACGACCGGCGCTGCAACGTGATGCAGTTCGTGAGTGAAGACGGCGCCGCAATCGCCACGCTCGTGAATTACGCCATTCACCCCGAGGTCATCGGAGACAGCCAAGGCATCCTCAGCCCCGATATGGTGGGTCCGCTCCACGACCGGATCGAGACC